>DASVBA010000474.1:0-6027 GCA_036376095.1 Chryseolinea sp. | reverse complement strand
CCTCTTGCACCCGGTGTTGAGAGAAGAGGCACTTATTTTACAACCAGGACCTTTACCTTTGGTGTAAACCTCGCATTTTAATTTTTACAAATGATTGATCAATGAATATGAAAAAATCAAGAATAAGACGAATACTGATGGTAGGGTTGGGAATGATGTTCTTTACCTTATCGTGTACAGACCTCGAAGAGGAATTGTACAGTGACGTGACTGCCGATAACTTCTTCAAAACACCGGATGAGTTTATTGCTGCCCTTGGCCAGGCATACTCCTCACTGGGAGGCATTGGAAATCACACTGGTTTGTGGTCCTTGAACGAGGTTTCCACCGATCAATTAGTGATTTGTCAAAAAGGCGGGGACTGGTTTGACGGTGGATTGCCGATTCAAGTGCATCAGCACGCGTGGGATATCGCCCACGGATGGTGTAATAATGCGTGGGGCTTCATTTATGGCGGGATAAATACCTGCAACCGTCTGATCTATCAATTTGAACAACTTCAAACACCGGAAGCTGACGCTTTTATCGCAGAACTCAGAGCCGTACGTGCCTTGTATTACTATTGGGGTGTTGACGCGTTTGGGAATATACCACTTGTGGTTGATTTTACCGATACCAGCAAGCCGACCACTTCATTGAATTCCCGCAAGGAGATTTACAACTTTATTGAAAGCGAACTGACTGAAATCATTCCCTTACTTTCTGATAAGAAGGATGCGTCTACCTATGGACGTATGACCAAGTGGTCGGCGTTGGCCGTCCGTGCCAAGCTCTACCTGAATGCGGAAGTATTTACAGGAACTCCACAGTGGCAAAAGGCTGCTGACGATGCGAAAAATATCATCGACAATGGAGGCTACAGCCTGGAAGCAAGCTACAAGGCAAACTTTGCAGCGAAAAACTCAGGGTCAAAAGAAAACATTTTTGTTTATCCTTATGACAAAGTTTTTGCGAGAGGATTTAACTGGATTGCCATGACGCTTTCCGTCGCCAGCAGACCTACCTATAACCTGACGTTCCAACCCTGGAATGGATACCAGACAGTGGAGGAATTTTATAACTCGTATATAGATCCCGTCAAGAACCCTGGCCCTCAAGGTCCTGTATGGAAAGGGCTCACAAAGGATCTCAACAACGATAGAATTTCCGATGACATTGGAACCGTAGATGGAAGGCTATCTAACTTCATTTTAGGACCTCAGTTTAATCAGGATGGAACTCCAACGTTGGACGGTGGAGCAGAAGCGAGCGATTTTAACGGACAGCCGGTAACCTTTACACCACAGCTTAACGAGATTCAGCCAAATGGATTGCGCCAGGCTGGTGGTCGAATTGGAAAGTACGAGTTTGAAGTCGGTTCAACTGAAAACATGAGCAATGACTTTGTGATCTTTAGACTTGCAGATATTATCCTTACTCGGGCAGAAGCGTTACACAGATTAGGCCAGTCCGCTGAAGCTTTGGTGCTGGTCAACACCATCCGCGCTCGCGCTGGTGTGACTCCCTTTGCTGCACTCACGGATGATCTGTTGTATGAGGAACGCGGACGCGAGATGTATGCTGAGATGACTCGCCGCCAGGATCAGATTCGATTCGGGAAGTGGGACGATGCATGGTGGGCAAAACCAGCAAGCACGGATACTCAGAAATTGTTTCCGATCCCTAAAGCACAGCGTGATATTAATCCAGGGCTTATCCAGAATCCTGGATACCCGGGAAGTGGGGGCTGATAGTTTCAGAATCTAATAAGAAAGCAAATAGCTCGATGGCTATTTGCTTTCTTTTTTAAAGGATATTCAGTGTTAAGGTATTCGCTAATTGAATACTAAAGTTTGTGACGTCGCTGCCGAAAGTCACCCAAACGGCTGCATGTTTCTTGGTTACGGTTCTGTTCACGCTGACTTCTAATAATGATCTTTTGTTCGTATTGTATTTTTTGTTCGCAATGATTTCTATTTTTGGACTTGTGGAATTATCAGAAGTCGGTGGGAAGGCGTTTTTATAATAAGTTGCCATTAATGGCCATATTTCTTCTTGGAGCCTGCTATCCGAAGGAGCCTTCAGCGCCAACGCTTTTTAGACTGCTCTCAGCAGATCAAACAGGAATTGACTTTGTTAATCAACTAGAATACACGGAGGAACTCAATACGTACACTTATAAGAACTTTTATAGCGGAGGAGGTGTCGGGCTGGGCGATATCAATGGCGATGGGCTTATCGATATTTTTTATTCCGGAAATTTAATGCCCAGTAAACTCTATCTGAATAAAGGAGGTTTCCGTTTTGAAGACATTACTGAATCCTCTGGGCTCAACCTTCAGGGTATCTGGACAACGGGAGTAAGTTTAGCCGACATCAATGGAGATGGCCTGTTGGATATCTATGTCTGCAAGTCAGGACCTCCGGGCGGCAATAGACGACATAATGAACTCTTTATTAATAACGGCGACCTGACGTTTACCGAAAAGGCCAAAGACTATGGCCTGGCTTTCGAAGGACTGTCCACACACGCAGCTTTTTTTGATTATGACAAAGACGGTGACCTGGATAGTTACCTGTTGAACAACTCTTTCCGCTCCGTAGGAGGATATGATCTACGTGCCGGACAGCGAAACTTGCCGGATCCTCTGGGTGGAAATAAACTACTGAGAAACGATAACGGATTTTATAAGGACGTTAGCGATCAAGCCGGGATCTATACCAGTGAAATCGGATTTGGACTTGGTATCACCATTGGAGATCTGAATAAGGACGGATGGCCTGATATGTATGTTTCAAATGATTTTTTTGAAAAGGACTATCTCTACATTAATAATCAGGATGGTACTTTCCGTGAGGCGTTAGAAGATTATGTCCAGGAGATCAGCATGGGTTCTATGGGTGCTGATATGGCCGACATCAACAATGATGGCCTGCCTGAAATTTTTGTGACGGAAATGTTGCCGGAAGATGATGCACGTTTAAAGACCACGGCACAATTCGAGAATTGGGCTAAATACAGTCTCAATCAAAATAGCGGATATTTTCGCCAGTTCAGTCGAAATGTCCTGCAACTTAATAATGGTAACGGAACGTTTAGTGAAATCTCAAGACTCGCAGGCGTACAAGCTACAGACTGGAGTTGGGGCGCGCTCATCTTTGACATGGATAACGATGGATTGAAAGATATTTTTGTCGCTAACGGAATATTTAAAGAGCTCCTCGATCAGGACTATATCAATTTCGCCTCCAACCCTGAATTAATGGAGGATATTCGACGAAAAAAGAAGGGAGTGATTTTGGAATTGATTGATTCTATCCCGTCCACTCCATTAGCAAATTATTCATTCCAGAATGTCGGCAACCTTTCCTTTGTTAATAGATCCAGTGAATGGGGCCTTGGTGAGCCGACGTATTCAAACGGCTCTGCATATGGTGACCTGGACAATGACGGCGACCTCGATTTGGTTGTGAGTAATGTGAACATGGCATCGTTTATTTATGAGAACAGGTCAAAGGAATTGTTCCCCGAAAACAATACCCTTTCGTTTTCGCTGCACGGGCAGAATGGAAATTCCTTTGCGCTAGGAACTAAAATTACACTGAAGCTTGGCGACGAGTTGATCTATCAGGAAGCATCACCCATGCGAGGTTTCATGTCAACAGTTGACAATCGAATTCATGTTGGGCTTGGTAAGCATAGTTCAGTTGATACGGTTTGGATTGAATGGCCGGACAGCAAGATCTCGATCCTTACTCAACTGAAGGCAAATCAGCTGGTGAATCTGTATCAGAAAGATGCGGTGGACAGAAGGAAGGATTATGGTAAAAAAGGAGTTAAGCCATTTTTTCAAGTTGCAAGTGAGTTGAAAGGAATTGATTTTACACATATTGAAAATGATTTTGTTGACTTCGACAACGACCGGCTTCTCTTTAATATGATTTCTAATGAAGGGCCATGTATGTGTACCGGTGATGTTAATGGCGATCGGCTTACTGATTTTTACATAGGAGGATCAAAGGATCAGGCAGGTGCCCTCTTCGTCCAACAAAACACCGGGGGTTTTACGAAAAGATATGCTGAACTTTTTGAAAAGGATAAGGATTCGGAGGACACGGATTGTACTTTTTTTGATGCAAATGGTGATGGCAGACAGGACTTGTATGTCACAAGCGGAGGTTATGAATTTTCATCAAGCTCAACTTCATTAATTGATCGCCTTTACTTGAGCGATGCCAGCGGCCGAATTGTCAAAAGCCAACAACTTTTACCTATTCAAACCAGGTTTGAGAGTACTTCGACCGTTGTAAGTAATGATTATGATGGTGATGGTGATATAGACCTGTTTGTTGGAGCGCGAGTTGTACCATCCTTATATGGCGTCCCGGCTAATGGGTACATTTTAGAAAACGATGGTAAAGGTAACTTTCGGGATGTTACTGAAAAGATCGCGCCGGGGCTACTTGGCTTAGGTTTGATCACCGATGCAAGGTGGTTAGACGCCAATGATGATGGTAAACAGGATATTCTGATAGTTGGAGAATGGATGTCAATCAGACTTTTTATTCAGGAGAAAGGCAAGTTTGTTGATCAAAGCGTGCGTTATGGTTTTGAGAACTCGGAAGGTTGGTATCATGCGATTGATACAGGAGACTTTAATGCCGATGGCTTCGTGGATTTTGTTGTTGGAAATCATGGACTCAATTCCCGGTTTAAGGCGACAACGTCAGAGCCTGTATCGATGTATGTAGGCGACTTTGATCAAAACGGATCAATTGAACAGATTACTACCCGGTATGATCACGGCGTTTCCTATCCAATAGTATTGAAGCAGGACCTTACGGCGCAAATCCCATCGCTGAAGAAAAAATATCTTCGTTTCAGGGATTACAAGGGAAAAACAATCGACGACATTTTTTCGAAAGATCAACTGCGCGATGCTTATCATTTGAAAGCTAATAACTTTGAGACGGCTGTTTGGCTTAATAATGGCAACGGCACGTTTTCGAAGCGGGATCTACCTGTTCAGGCGCAGTTCGCTCCTGTTTATGCGTTACTTGTCGAAGATTTCACCTCGGATGGAATATTAGACATTTTGGTGGGAGGTAACCAGTTGCGGGCAAAACCAGAAACAGGCGTATACGCGGGTAGCTATGGCCTGTTATTAAAAGGTGATTCGAAAGGCAATTTTACTTCGGTGCCTGCTGCTGAATCAGGATTGAGCATACGCGGTGAGATAAGGGCACTTAAAAAAATTGGAGGCAGAAGCAAGAGGTATGTCCTTGTGGGAAAAAATAATGAACCGATACAAATACTAAGCTACAAAATGTAAGAAGATGATTAGAATGAATAAAACATTGTTTTTTTGTTTTGCAATAACTCTCGCCATTGCTACAGTGTCGTGTGATAGTAACAAGTTTAAATTTGGAACTTCGGCAAAAGGAAATTACGACAGCTTGTTTCTCGGCCTTTATCTGGGGATGGATAGACAGGCATTTTTCGACCGTTGCTGGGAATTGAATAGCAACAAAGTAGCTACGAATGGAGCGTCAAACCAAAGTGTTCTGTATATATTGGATGACGAGTTGGACCACCGTGTTAATATGGAATTCTACCCTATATTTTATAAGGAGAAAATAATTGAAATGCCGGTGTTGTTTACATTTGAAGGTTGGGCCCCTTGGAATAAAGAATTCAGCTCAGACTCATTGTTAGTTCAGTTACTTCCTGTTTTCAAAAAATGGTATGGCGATGACTTTAAGGAACTTAACCATGAAGTGATGAAGAAAGTGTATGTAAAAATGGATGGTAAAAGGAGAATAAATTTATTCATTCGGGACGATCAGTATGTTCAGGCAGTTTTTAGCGATATGGAATTGATCCGTGAGAGGAAGAAAGAAGAAGAAGAAGACAATTCCACTAATTGATGGAATTAAAATGCAAGGGGTTATTCTGATGAGCAAACTTCGTTTTAATTTTTACGCGTGTGTGGCGGTGATTTGTCTGTCAGCAGCGTGCAAGCCTCCAGAGAAGCGGGATCCTACGTT
>DASVBA010000469.1:0-5447 GCA_036376095.1 Chryseolinea sp. | reverse complement strand
TATCTGCCATTCGCTTGGATGTAAGCATCAGCTCGTATGCTTTTAGCAGAACACCGAGATCGAGATCAAGCTTTGATTTTCGCTTTGCCTTTGAAATTACTCCACTAGCCATTGAATACCGGGTCTCGGTTAAAGATAGCTATTTTACCTGTTACAATCGATTGAAGCTCGGGACACACCGCGCAAAATCCCACTCCTCCAACTACACAGGCGGTAATGGTTTTCAAGCATCCGGAATGTTAATTTACGCCCGAATAACTCCTGAACTTATGCGACGTTTACTTCTGCTGGTGGTAATGGTGGCCGGCTGCAATTTTGCCTTTGGTCAACCTGAATACTTCTACCCTGCTTCTAAGTCCTTCAATGAATCAATACCTACGCCGGAACAATTTCTCGGCTACGGTGTCGGCACGAACCATACCCGCCATGATAAAGTAGTTGAATACTTCCGGAAGCTCGATGAACTTTCGGACCGCATGTCGCTGGAAGTAATTGGTCAGACCTATGAACACCGTGTGCAGATCGTTGCCAAGATTACCTCGCCAGAGAATCACTCCAGGCTCGAAGACATCAGGAAAAGCAATCGTGCACAGGCTTATACCGAATCGACCACAAATGTTCCGTTAGTAATTCAACTCGGCTACAATGTTCATGGAAATGAACCTTCAAGTACAGAAGCAGCAATGCTTACTGCCTACTACCTGACAGCGAGTGAAGACCCCGAAACGTTAAAATGGTTAACCGAGATGGTCATTCTGATCGATCCAGCATACAATCCTGATGGGCGGGACCGTCACACACACTGGGCAAACATGCACAAGGGATCTCCGCCAGTAGCTGATCCGCTGGACCGGGAGCACAATGAAGCGTGGCCAGGCGGCCGTACAAATCACTATTGGTTTGATCTCAACCGCGACTGGTTTCTCGGCATTCATCCCGAGAGCAAGAACAGGTTGAAATTTTTTCACCAATGGAGACCATATGTTATGACTGATCATCATGAAATGGGTAGCAACTCTACGTTCTATTTTGACCCGGGGAAATACAGCAGTAACAATCCTATCGTCCCCAACTACCTGTATGACACTGTATATCCAAAGTTTGGTGAATATTTTTCTAAAGCAATGAATTCAATCGGGAGTCTCTACTTCACCAAAGAGGCTTTCGACAAACTGTATCCAGGCTATGGATCAAGCTACGTCAATTTTTATGGCGGAGCAGGGTTCCTGTTTGAACAAGCCAGCTCACGGGGTCATATTCAAAATACTACGACGATACCAATTACGTTCGCCTTTACGATAAGAAATCAATTCACGGCCTCACTGGCAACGGTTCGCGCTTCCCTTGCGGAGAAACCAATGCTGCTGAAAATGCGAAGGGATTTCTATAAGACAACTCAGGCGCAGGCAAAAGCCAATCCGGTTAAAGGATATATCTTCGGAGATTCAAACGACCAGTCAAGGACGTTTGCCTTTGTCAATCTCTTACGCCTTCACGAGATCGAAGTGTATGACTTACCAAAAGATATAACGTTAGCCGGCAAAAGCTTCGAAAAAGGAAAATCCTTTGTCGTTCCTACTGAGCAAGAGAACTATCTGATGGTGCGGTCAGCCTTTGAAAAGGATATCTCTTATACCGATAGTCTTTTCTACGACGCATCAACATGGTCGTTAGCAAATGCGTTCAACCTTCCTCTTGCAGAAGTTAAGGGACCTGTTCAGAAAGGGAACCTGTTGAAGGAAGATCTCATAAGGATGCCTGCCCCAGTCGAAAAAAGCACCTATGCTTACATTATCCCACTATCCGACTACCATGCTCACAAAGCAATGTACATGTTGCTTAGCAATAACGTTGTAACCAGAACTTCTTTCAAGTCATTCTCGGCCAAGATCAAAACTGGTGTTGAAAAAACGTTTTCCTATGGATCTTTGGTAATACCCGTACAGCAGCAAGCACAGATCGACCCGGACAAGCTCTATACATTGCTACAGCAGGTCTCTAAGGACTGCGCAATAGAAATTTACGCGGCAGAAACAGGATTCAACGTAAAAGGAGTTGACCTCGGATCCGGTTATATCAGAACCGTGCAAAAGCCAAATACCCTTATGCTAATAGGTCCGGGGGTCTCCGGGTACGAGGCTGGGGAAGTATGGCACTTGCTCGACCAACGTATTAACATGCCCATCACCAAAGTCGACGTAGCTAACTTCTCATCCGCGAATCTCTCCATGTACAACACGCTTGTAATGGTATCGGGTACGTACACACTTGACAAACCTGCAGTTGATAAGATCAAAGCCTGGGTACAAAATGGAGGAACACTGATCACCCTCAAGACGGCGTCTGAATGGGCTATCAAGCAGGGTCTTACAAAAGAAAAGTTTCAACCAATCGATACGGTAAAAAGTACAAAACGAATAAACTTTGAAGATGCCGAAAATCTCGAGGGAGCAAAACAATTGGGTGGATCCATTTTTCAGGTGGATTTAGACATAACTCATCCCATCGGTTTTGGATTTACCAATCGAACGGTTCCCGTATACAGGAACGGAAAAACATTTATAAAGCAGGGCAAGAATCCCTATACAACGGTCGCCCAATACACAGCAAACCCGTTGATCGGAGGTTACCTGCATAGATCAAATCTGAAAAAGGTCGCTAACTCAGCGGCTATCCTCGTTAGTAGCGAAGGCGCGGGTAGAATAATTCTTTTTTCAGATAACCCCAATTTCCGAGGATATTGGTATGGAACGAATAAACTATTTTTGAATGCACTATTCTTCGGGCCGCTTATCACCGTACCGACCGTCGAAACTGAAGAGTAGCTTTTCTCAAATGACCACGAAAGAAGATATTAGCCATTGGTTCAAACAACTTCAACAGGATATCTGCGGACAGTTGGAACAGTCCGACGGGAGTGGAAAATTCATTACCGATCCATGGCAACGACCTGGCGGAGGCGGAGGCTTAACCCGAATAATGAGTGGAGGAAGTATCATAGAAAAGGGCGGAGTTAATTTTTCGGAAGTCTGGGGAAAAACACCCGAAGCGGTATTAAGATCCATGGAGTTGCCGTTAAACGACCCTCCCGATTTTTTTGCGACGGGAGTATCTATTGTTGTTCACCCTCACAGTCCGATGGTACCCATCATTCATATGAATGTGAGATACTTTGAAATGAGCAACGGAACCTGGTGGTTTGGCGGCGGCATCGATCTAACGCCTCACTACGTTGATACTTCCGATGCAAGATATTTTCATCGTCAGCTCAAGTCAGCGTGCGACCGTCATCATCGATCCTTCTATCCAAAATTCAAAACGTGGGCTGACGACTACTTCTTTCTAAAACATAGAAATGAAACCCGCGGAATTGGCGGAATCTTCTTCGATTATCTGAAAGCGGATGATGGTTTCACCAAAGAGTCCAGATTTGATTTTGTGAAAAGTGTTGGATCGGCCTTTAGTCCCATCTACACCGATCTTATGAAAAAGAACTGTTCAATTCCTTATGGTGAGAATGAGAAGCGCTGGCAGCACCTGCGCCGAGGCCGTTATGTGGAATTCAACCTCGTATGGGACCGGGGGACGAAGTTTGGACTAGACACAGATGGAAGGACCGAATCCATTTTAATGAGCTTACCTCCCCTTGCGGAATGGCAGTACCGATATGTTCCAATTTCAGATTCGGCGGAGGAAAAAACACAAAACTTTTTGCGAAAGGGAATCGATTGGATTGACTAGAAATACGATACTTAAAGTTAACTATCATTGAAGAACGTTATCCGGAAAATTTTGTACGCAGGAGTAAAACCCGTCTTGGCTATTCAGCTTAGCCGAACAATTATTCTCACCAACGCAATTGCTCTAACTACAGCCGTCTTATGTAGTCTGCTGTTGCCGTACTTGTTGTTTCGTAACGACTGGAGCTGGTCGTATCTGACAAAAATGATCCTTGCTACCATTTTCGTCCTTATCATAACACACCTGTTCAACAAACTCGAGAGATACGATCTCAGCAGAATTATACTTAGCGTCATCGTGCCTATTATGAGCACGCTCATGGTCATAATCCCACGGATAAATCATCCGGAGCTCTTCAATTACCTCCCCAGAAGCCCAGGACTGTTTTCTACGCTGCTTGTAACATCTGTTATACCCCTGATGGTTTTTTCTGCGAAGGAAATCAGATACCTGCTTCCTACCCTTGGACTAAACCTCATCATTCTTGTCTTGATAGACCCTATATTATTCTTATTTAGTGCAGATGCTGCAACGGGAAACTATACCGCAGGACGTTACGTTGGCAATAACGTAATTATTTTTGTTTCAGAATTTTTTCTCATCGGTTCCATCGTTTTTCTCAAGTCGTTGTTTGAGTACTTTGAAAAGGAGAATGAAATTCTTATTCGAAGCCTCAATGAAAAGAATGACGAGCTCAAGCAACGCAACAGGGATCTGTTTCAGCTAAACCAGGACATCGAGACACAAAATGAAGAAATCCAGGCACAAAGTGAAGAGTTGATGCAGAGTCAGGAAAGCCTTCTTACCGCACATAATGAAATTGAGCGCCAAAAAAGGGAACTGGAAAAACATAATCTTCAATTGGAGCAATCCCTGGATGTTAAAAGCAAAGACCTACTGAATACAAATCAACAACTGGTCGTTCAAAATCACGAGCTTCAGCAGTTTTCGTACACCGTCTCCCATAATTTACGTGGGCCTGTCGCCAGCATGCTAGGCCTTATGAATATCTATCATCTCTCCCCTGACCCGGAAGAAAGAGCAAGCATCTTTACACTGATGGAGAAATCGGCTCATTCGCTGGAGACCGTGATTCATGACCTCAATAAGATCATTGACATCCGGAAGGACAAATTTCACGCTAACGAGAAAGTAAGCCTGGAAACTGAAGTTAACCTCATAACTCAATCACTGAATGTCTTTATAACTGAAAAGGATGTCACGATAAGACAAAATTTTGAAGCTGATGAAATCATTTCCATCAAAGCATACATCAACAGCATTCTTTATAACCTAATAAGCAATGCCATTCAGTACCGTTCGCCGGAACGCCCCCTGGTGATAGAAGTCTCTTCTTATCGTAAGGATGATTTTGTTGTGATCGATGTGTCGGACAACGGTCTGGGCATCGATCTTGAGAAGTTCAGGAGCGATCTGTTTAAGTTATACAAACGCTTCCACACACACATTGAAGGCAAGGGTCTGGGACTTTATCTTGTAAAACAGCAGGTGGAAAAAATGAACGGCCACATTGAAGTAGACAGCCTTCCTGGTGAATGGACCCGCTTCAGCGTATTCATTAAAGAAACGATCGACGGTGTGTGAACCAACCGCTAAGAAAACACCTCATTATAAGCTGACTCATCAAATCCCAATGCGATAACCTTTCCATTATCCTCTATCAATGGCCGCTTTATCACACTTGT
>DASVBA010000461.1:0-12984 GCA_036376095.1 Chryseolinea sp. | reverse complement strand
GCGTTAACACGATATCAATGAGAACCCGTAACGCTTCGCTCAGCCAAAGTCTGGGAACATTAACTAAATGGACACCCGAACGCTTTGGTATTAATGGAGAAACAGAAAATGGGAAGTTCAGGGTGCTCGTTTATAACGATCACATTGTTAGGATCACGATAACAAGGGAAGATCGCTTTGAAGATCTTTCCTATGCTGTCGTTGCGTCTCCAACCTCTCAAAGTCATTCAACAACTGAACACGCCGATCACATCGAAATACGCACAAACGCAGTTATACTTACGGTGGCTAAAAATCCTGTTCGTTTTTCTCTCAGAAACCTGCATCACCAGCTGATAAACGAGGATGATGCCGCTTTCGGGACAAGCTGGAACGGAGAACAAGTAACTACCTATAAGAAACTGCAGGAAGGTGAACGTTTTATCGGGCTCGGCGAGAAAACGGGTCCACTCGATCGGCGGGGATCCGGGTACCAGAACTGGAACACGGATAGTTTCGGATATGGATCGGGCGCCGATCCACTCTACTGTTCGATTCCTTTTTATATTGGAATTCACAATGGTCTCTCCTATGGCGTTTTCTTCGACAACACCTATAAGTCATTCTTCAACTTCGGCGCATCTAACAACCGGTTCTCAAGTTTCTCTGCGGATCGCGGCGAAATGGATTATTACCTGATGTATAGCCATTCCGTTGCTGGAATTATTAAAGAGTATACGCATCTGACTGGCCGCATGGAGCTTCCCCCGTTGTGGAGCATTGGCTATCAGCAGTGCCGCTATAGTTATTATCCTGACAAGGAAGTCCTCACTGCCGCACAAACCTTCCGTGATAAAGACATTCCAGCCGATGCTATTGTACTGGACATTCACTACATGGAACAGTACAAAATATTCACGTGGAGCAAGAAGGATTTCCCTGATCCCAAGGGAATGATAACAAGACTAAAAGAATTGGGTTTTGAAGTGGTAGTTATGTGTGACCCGGGAATTAAGGTTGAACCCGGATACAACACGTACGATGACGGTGTTCGCAACCAGGTGTTTATTAAATATCCCGACGGCACTGACTATTCGGGACAGGTATGGCCGGGCTGGTGTCATTTTCCGGACTTCACCAATCCTTTGACCAGGGAGTGGTGGAAGGAGCAGTTCAAAGAATACATCGACCTCGGCGTTGAGGGGTTCTGGAATGATATGAACGAGATTGCCACCTGGGGCCATATGCTTCCAGAGAACATTGAGATGAGCTTTGAAGGGAATAAGGCAACGATGCGCAAGGGGCGCAATATCTATGGTTTTCAAATGGCGCGCAGTACGTATGAAGGAACAAAGGAATTACTAGGCGGTAAGCGACCATTCAATCTAACGCGGTCAGGCTATTCCGGGGTGCAGCGTTATTCAGCAGTCTGGACGGGCGACAATGTTTCTTATGACGAACACATGTTACTCGGCGTCAGGATGGTTTCGAATATGGGAATTGGCGGAATTGCTTTTGCTGGCTACGATATCGGCGGATTCGTGGGCGAGGCAAACACTAAACTTTTTGCACGATGGATATCGATTGGTGCATTCGCTCCGTTTTTCCGCGGCCACTCAATGATCAATAGCAGAGATTCAGAACCCTGGGCGTATGGCGAAGAGGTAGAACAAATATCCAGAAACTATATTAAGTTCCGTTACCAGTTATTGCCTTACATTTATTCGCTGTTTCATGATGCGAGTAAGACGGGTCTTCCTGTTCAACGATCCCTGGCGATCGATTATACACACGATTACAAGATCTACGACGGACAGTTCTATAATGAGTACCTGTTAGGTCCCTATTTTCTTGTAGCGCCGGTTGAGAGCGATAAAGAATTCGTAAAGGTTTACCTGCCACATGGCGAATGGTATTATTTATACAACGGACAGAAGTATAATGGTAACACAGAGATCATTCTCGAGTGCCCACTTCACAAGCTACCCGTTTTTGTAAAAGCGGGCGCCCTGATACCCATGCAGCCATCGGGTGCAACTACTAAAACAGTTGCGGACGTACTAATACTTCACGTTTACGCTGGTCAAAGTTCTTCCTTCGTTTTTTATGAAGATGACGGGGCAACGTTCAGCTACCAGAAAAATGTTTTTGCCAAACGCCTTATTCAATACAGTGCTGAAAAAAGGGAGATCATACTCTCACCTGTTGAAGGTAACTATACGTCTACCCGCAACACTTTGAAGCTTGTCTTCCATGGGCTGACTTCTCACTCCCACAGCGTTTTTGTAAACGGAACGCAAAATAGTTTTAATGCAGGCATAAACAGTTTCTTCGCGGCAATGGAAAAATTCGATCCCATCTATGATCCGGAGCCGGCACCCCAGGAAAATGTTTATACCGTGGAAACTCCCTATACAACCGACGAGCTCGTCATTCATTGGTAGCATTTGTTACTAATGTTAAACAATGACTTTGCCCATACACGTGGACTAAGCGCCGCGAAACAAATGCAAGATCACGACGCACACTACGTTTGAACAAAGATCGCAAAGAAAAATGCATTGTCGACTCAGTGGTTCATCGTGGCCCGATTTAATCATGAAAGGAAGAAAAGTTACGATCGAGATTGCTATAGAATTAAATTTTTTGCAATACCGGAATCGGTAGTTGTCACAAAACTGGCAATTCACAATTGTTTTCTTAAGTTTAATGAATGATTAATTCCGGGATTGCACAACTGTTGAAAATTTGTCGTTCATGACCAAGGACATTATACTCGAAAAACCCAGGCTCACGCGGTGGCAGATCTGGAACATGAGCGTGGGTTTCCTCGGAATACAATTTGGATTTGCACTTCAGAATGGCAATGCGTCAAACATACTGAGGATATTCGGAGCGGATGTGGAGCACCTATCGTGGTTTTGGTTAGCAGCTCCATTGACAGGCATGATTGTTCAACCGTTGATCGGCCATTATAGTGATCGTACCTGGACCAGGTTGGGAAGAAGACGGCCATATTTTCTCGCTGGCGCAATACTTGCCTCGTGCGCTCTGGTCTTAATGCCTAACGCTGGATTGCTGGTTAACCTCTTGCCACCGCTATATGCTGGCGCTGGAATACTTATGATTATGGATGCGTCGTTCAATGTTTCGATGGAGCCGTTCCGCGCCCTTGTTGCCGACCTGTTGCCGTCCGATCAACGGACACTCGGATTTTCAGTTCAAACGATCCTTATTGGAATAGGCGCTGTGATCGGTTCTTGGATGCCGCCTATTTTTGCGCAGCTCCTGGGTATACAGGAAGGTACGGAAGGCGTGGTTCCAATTCATGTTTCGATTTCCTTCTACATCGGCGCGACTGTTTTTTTGATCGCTATCTTTTGGACAGTCTTCACAACAAGAGAATACCCACCCGTTAAAGGACAAGACGACCAAATGGAAAAAGGTATAAGCCAGATCTTTGTGGATTTTGCCAGCATGCCGAAGACCATGAAACAACTTGGGGTAGTCCAGTTCTTTAGCTGGTTCGCACTTTTTTCTATGTGGGTATTTTCAGTTCCGGCAATTGCAACTCACGTTTACGGCCTGAGTGGAGCTGATACTTCTTCCGTTGACTATCAGAAGGCCGGCGTATGGGTTAATATATTATTTGGGATCTACAACGGTGTGTCAGCTATCTATGCATTTTTGCTGCCGTTCATTGCCTTTAAAATTGGTCGTAAACTTACGCACAGTGTATCACTTGCTGCGGGTGGGCTTGGATTGATTTCAATCTTTTTTATCCATAACCCCACATTGCTAATCATCTCCATGATCGGTGTAGGAATTGCTTGGGCAAGTATACTTGCAATGCCGTACGCAATTCTCGCCGGCGCTATACCAAGCAAAAAGATGGGTATCTACATGGGCCTTTTTAATTTCTTCATCACGTTTCCCCAGATCGTCAATGGAATAATAGGAGGACCGATCGTAAAGCATATCTACAACTCTCAGGCAATCTACAGTCTGGTTATGGCTGGCGTCTTCCTGCTCATAGCAGCCTTTTGCGTGCGGTTTGTTGATGATAAGGACGACGTAGTTCCCGCCAGCTAAGGTCGCAGATGGCGGCCAGACAAGACCGATGTAACTTAATCATCAATTTTTCAATTTATTTTTACTCGCCTTAAAGCTATCTTTCGGGAACAATTTTTTTGACCCCCTGCAAATCATCCAAACAATTATGAAATCGGGACATTCCTACATTGCACTTTCGCTTTTGTTCATTATGGCCTGTTCGTCTGGCAAGAAGGCATACGAACGGGGTAACTACTATGAGGCGGTGATGAAATCCGTCAATAGGTTAAGGCAAAACCCTGATCACGCCAAGTCGCTCGAGGCACTTCGAAATGCCTACCCCCTGGCGGTAGAATACTTTGAGAGTGAGGCCAAAAATGAAATTGCATCTAACTCTGCCTTTAAGTGGAAAAACGCTATCCAGTCGTACAACAGTATAAATTCTTTATATGAGGCTATACGCCAATGCCCCGGTTGCAAACAGGCGGTGCCAAATCCAAAGAACTACTATGCCGAAATAGGGCCACTTAAGGAGAAGGCAGCTGAGGAAAGTTACAATGCTGGCATAGATGCATTGATGAAAGGAAACCGCAATGAAGCAAAGCGCGCCTATTTTAATTTTGTCGATGCCCAAAATTTCGTACCTGGTTTCAAGGATGTTGTTGAGTACCTTGATAAAGCGAAATTCGAAGCGACGTTAAGAGTGATCGTCGAACAAATTCCTGTACCAGCCCGCTACAACCTAAGTGGTGGATTCTTCCAGGACAAAGTTGAAGAGTTTCTTCACGGCAATTATCCTGAAAGCACATTCATTCAGTTTTACACTCCCGAGGAAGCTAAGCGGGTAGACCTCGCGCAGGTGGATCAAATCGTCAGGATCCAATTTGACGATTTTAGCGTCGGCAATTCTGTGATGAAAGAAAAGGAAGAGACACTTACACGGGATAGCGTGAAGGTCGGAGAAGCCAAGGTTGACGGCAAAGTTGTGCCTGTTTACAATACTGTAAAAGCAAAATTTACAACCTACCGGAAAGAATTAATATCAAATGGCTTATTAAGCATGGTCGTGGTTGACGCAAAAACGAATGGCGTACTCACACATCGCAAATTCAATGGCGAATATGTTTGGGTAAGTCAATGGGCAAGGTTCAATGGGGATGAGCGCG
The DNA here is from genome assembly GCA_036376095.1 of Chryseolinea sp. Taxonomy (GTDB): domain Bacteria; phylum Bacteroidota; class Bacteroidia; order Cytophagales; family Cyclobacteriaceae; genus Chryseolinea. The sequence continues at coordinate 7,786 of DASVBA010000461.1, read as the reverse complement.
CATTGGATGACCAACAACTGAAAATGTGCAAGCTGCGCGAACAACAACCGCCAGTTCCCCAGGACTTGTTCCTTGAGTTTACCAAGCCTATTTACAATCAGTTGATTCCGGCAATCAAGGGATTCTATCAGAACTACATGTAAGGGGATCATTCGGTGCACTTTTGAACTAAATTAATTCGCCCTTTTGTTCAATAGCTGACACTTTGATAAATCCATTCCAACTAAATTACACGTATGTTGGAATATAAACATTTTATGATACGAACGAGTATTAGTTTGTTGTCGATGGTATTACTGTGGGCAACGACGTCATATGCGCAGCAAAACAAACCATCTATGTCTGAACAAACGAAAACAGGACTACACCTTGCAACATTTGGCTCCGGGTGCTTTTGGTGCACCGAAGCAATTTTCCAAAACGTCGACGGAGTGGAGAAAGTCGAGTCTGGCTATTCGGGAGGAAAAGTAAAAAATCCGACATATAAAGAAGTTTGTAGCGGCCTGACGGGCCACGCTGAAGTTGTGCAATTAAGTTATGATCCGAAAAAAGTAAGTTTTGATGAATTATTGGAGATCTTCTGGAAGACCCACGATCCCACAACGTTAAACAGACAAGGAAACGATGAAGGCACACAGTATAGGTCAGTGATATATTATCACGACGAGCAACAAAAGAAACTTGCAGAGCAATACAAACAGAAACTTTCTGATGCCGGCGCTTTTGACCAACCTATCGTTACGGAAATCAGCCCCTATTCAACCTTCTATAAGGCCGAAGATTATCACCAGAATTATTATAATCTGAACGGTAACGCTCCATACTGCGCCTATATTATACAACCCAAGCTGGAAAAGTTTAAGAAAGTGTTCAAAGACAAATTGAAAAATAATTGAAGTTTTTTTTTGCTAAGCGAAACTTATGAATCTGAGTCGCGTTACTAAGATTGAGTAGAGTAATTCTTCTCATAGGTTTAGGTTTAGGTAAACAAAAAAGCCCAGAGACGCTGGGCTTTTTTGCTTTGTACTCGTAGGAGTTTTATTCAAACAGATTGCTTCTTCGGCTCGTCCTGGCTGTCCTTTTTATACTCCTTCTCCAGCTTGTGCAACTGTTGGTTCAGCAGGTCGATCCTTATCAAAAGATTTAACACCAATGCATCCTTGACTTTCTGGCTAGGACTGGTTTTTATTTCTTCCTTAAGCACCATATACATCGCCTCAAGCTGTTGAAAATCATGTGTAAAGCCGTTGAGTCCTTCACTTTTCTGGAACTCGTCGATCATTTCAACTTTTTCAGAGATCTGGCGGATGTAAAAAGCCTCAACGTCATCAAACTCCGATCTGGCACTGTCCACTGCGATTGGATTTTCTGTATTTTTTGGAATCAGGAGATACCCGCACAGCACCATAAAGATCACCGCAGCAGCTCTCCATAACACAAGAGAATTCCAAACGCCCGTACGCCTCAGACCCAGCGACGCATTGATGTTGCTCCAAACTTTTTCGGATGGCTCTTTGTCATCAAATGCCGCGCGGTTCTCGCGGATAAATTCTTCTAAACGATCTTTCATAACACCCATGTTTAATACTAAGATTTCTGCATCAACAATTCCCGAAGTCTCGCCTTCGCACGGTTCAACTGTGACTTAGACGTCGATTCGGATATGCCCATTATCTCGCCGATCTCTTGATGATCATAGCCCTCCAGCAAATATAGCGAGAGCACGGTCCTATATCCATCGGGCAATTCTTCCATACACCGCTTTACCCGATCAACTGTTAGGCCGTCTCCGTAGTCGGCGGGCGGTTCGTCCTCGGCAATGTCCCACCTGTCGTCGTCGGGTATAGGATCATGTTTCTTCCGGCTCACAGCGTTAATGGCCTTATTGACTACGATCCGCTTCAGCCAGGCTCCAAACGTCGCATCCCCCCGGTAGCTGTCGATGTTCCTGAAGGCATTGATAAAGGCCTCCTGAAGTACATCTTCAGCCTCCTCTTCGCTACGGGTTATTCTGAGGCCGACATTGTACATAGCTTTGGAGTACAGTTTGTACAACCGGCGATGAGCCTCCTGGTCGCCAGCTTTGCCGCGCGCAATGAGCTCATCATGCATGTTTAATACTCCATGGTCCAAGCTAGAAACACCGCTTTAGGTAAAGACAAGTTAGAAAGAAAAGGGTTGCATCTGGAAGTGCCGTTCGGGTGGTGATCATCATGAAATTGATGCGGTTGTGATTCGTTAGCCGTTAATAGTTATCCGTTATCAGTTGTGGACGCCTAAAAAACGTTGACTGTTTTTATGTAACTTTTTACGGGGCACCTTGCCTGGAGTACACCGAGTATTGATCTAGCAACCGGTAAACAGTTACCTTACTAATCTGATATTCACCCGAAATCTGAGCGACCGAAGCGTTACCCTGTTCATAGTCACTGACTTAACGGCTCACCTCCAGCCCTTTTTCCTGGGCTATTTTCATCAATAGCGCCATGGCCTCTTCGCGATCGTTTTTGATTTCTCCTTCCAGGATCGCCTCTTTGATCTGTTCCTTTATTTCGCCAATGACACGCCCGGGCGGTATATTGAAAATTCGCATGATCTCATCGCCGGAAACCGGTGGTTGAAAGTTCCGGATGTGATCTTTCTGCTCCACTTCAGCGATTTTCTTCTCAACGAGGTCAAAGTTCTTCAGGAATTTATTGACCTTCTCAAAATTCTTTGACGTTACGTCCGCGCGACAGAGGATCATTAGCGCGTCAATATCATCGCCGGCATCAAACAGCAGCCGTCGTATCGCGGAGTCTGTAACAACGTCTTTGGCAAGCGGTATCGGACGAAGATGTAAGCGCACCAGATTCTGAACGAAGGTCATCCTGTCGTTCATCGGAAGCTTCAGTCTTTTGAATAAACCTGGCGTCATCCGGGCACCTCTGTCCTCGTGTCCATGGAATGTCCAGCCCTGTTGCTTATCATATCTTTTAGTTGCCGGTTTTGCAATGTCGTGCAGTATCGCGGCCCAGCGCAACCACAAATCATTAGAAACCTTGGCTACATTATCCAATACCTGGAGCGTATGAAAAAAATTATCCTTGTGAGCCCGGTTGCCAACGTATTCGACGCCGTGCAACGCCACTAATTCGGGAAAGAACAGATTGAGGAGCCCACTGTGAAAGAGAAGTTTGAAGCCGTAAGACGGTACTGGACTCAAAATGATCTTGTTCAACTCATCGGTGATACGCTCCTGCGATACGATCTTTAGCCTCGGCGCATGATCTATTATCGCCTGGAAAGTGTCTGCTTCGATGTCAAATCCCAATTGAGTCGCAAAACGAACAGCGCGCATCATGCGAAGGGGGTCATCGGAGAAAGTAATTGCCGGATCAAGTGGCGTCCGGATGATCTTCTTTTTTAGATCGCCTTGACCATCGAACGGATCGATCAGCTCGCCGTAGTTTCTTTTGTTCAGACTAATAGCCAGAGCGTTGATGGTAAAATCCCTTCGGTGCTGATCGTCTTCCAACGTGCCATCCTCGACGATTGGCTTTCGTGAATCATTTCGATAGGATTCCTTGCGGGCGCCGACAAATTCAAGTTCCAACTTATGGAACCGGATTTGAGCGGTTCCGAAGTTTTTAAATACAGAGACATTTACCTTTGGTCCCAGCGCTTTGGCGACGTGTTCAGCGAGTTGTATGCCACTGCCCACACAAACAAAGTCAATGTCCTTTGAAGGCCGCTTCAACAATATATCACGTGTATATCCACCGACCACGTACGTATCCCGGTTCAGTCGGTCAGCAATGTCTCCTACAATTTTGAATATCGGATGGGTCAGCGATTGCGATAAGTCCATTTCAACAAAATTACCGCACAAAGTTAAACCTATTTAATGAGCAATGAAGAATGGAGGAGGAATGGGCAATAAGTTCAAATGATTGCGGCCTCTGCGGTTTGTCTTTGTGGCCTTTGCGTGAACCGCATTTTGCATTTTTTGAATGGATGCACAAACGTCGAATGCAGGTTCACGCAAAGGCCGCTAAATGAATGCTCAAAGGCCGCAAACCACCTTGATCAATCATTAAGAAAATAGCATGTAGTGACCAATGACTAGCTACTTTCAGGTTAAGAGCCGTGTCTTAATTCCAAAAGCCTTCCTTACTGTTGAATGTTGGACAAGGGATCAAGCGGTACTTCTTTTTGATATCCTTCTGCGTGGACTTTGTATTGAATTCATAAATGATCGAGACTTCATGAGATCCGCCGGACGAGGTCTGAAGTTCGGAGATAGTGAAATCATAACTGTAACCTATCGTTAACTGTTTAAAATAAAGACCCAGATATAATATGAGTGCGTCCTGGTATACGCTATTGATCACAGTTCGTGTGAAAGGCTTGCCACGATACCATACCCCTACCGATATCGGATCGATGTGGTAATTTAGTCCGAGATCCAACTGAGTGAACCGATTACCCTGCATTCTGTATATAAACGATGGTGTCAGATAGGATGCCTTTGCCCTTGAGTGCAGACTTCCGCCGAGGGTCAGCTTGACGCCCCCGTGAACCGCAGTCTTCATGCCCAGGCGACTTGTCTCATTCAGAACGGATAGGTTTGGTTGGTTCATATGCATGAAGGATGCTCCTACCCAAATGCTCTTCGAGTAAATAAGGAAGCCGGAACCAAAATCAAAATAGCTTTGACGGCCCAACTTGTTGAGCTCAGGATCAAGCGAAATTCCATCATACTCGAGTCCGTCTCCCATGACAAGCTTCGTGCGGTCCAATCCATTCGTGCCATATCCAAAAGACAGGCCCGGTGAAAATACGATCTTCTCAGTGAGTTTAACTTTATAAGAATACAGTAGGCTGGCCGTTGTCGTACGCCAACCTGCAGAACCCATCTTATCGGTTGTAAAGAGAAATCCAAAACCACTGCGCAATTCGTTCACAAAAATATCGTAGGAAGCTGCATAGGTGGCGAACGCCTGAGGTAGGCCAGGCCATTGAATCCGATGATTGAACACTACGCGCTGCTGGGGAGTGATTCCTGTGAAGCCTGGGTTCACATAGAGCGGTGACTGATAATATTGTGAGAATTGAGGATCCTGGGCACGCAGAATACCGGACGCTGCGATCAAAATCAATAGTGGTATAAGTTTCTTCATTCTCGTCAAATTAAAAAAGTTAGGACCGTCATCGAATTAAAGTTACATCACCCACTTTCGTGGTCCGTTGGCCGTCTGAAAGCCGCAATACCAGTTTATACACATATACTCCGGCAGGCATAAGCCTTCCGTGACGGTCATAACCGTCCCAACCTATGTTCCTGTCCTTGCTTTGAAAGATCAAATTACCCCAACGATCGAATATGTCCATCTCGAACTCCTCAACCCCACGAGCGATCGGCAAGAACACATCGTTAAATGTACCGCTTCCAGGCACTCCACCGGTGCTTCCACTTAAACCAGGAGTAAACGCGTTTGGCAACTTAATGAACCCACCATCCCGCGCATCTAACTCGTGACGCACGGTGTCATAACACGTAACGTTTACGTCGGGGGTGTTAGGGTCACCATCAACGTCTTTCAGACCGTAATCAAATCCGGCTACTAAAGTAATGTTGTATTTGCCTTCGAGTTTGTAGAGGTGTGTTGGATTCACTTGCGTTGACGTGCTTCCATCATCAAAATCCCAGAAGTACGAATTTGCCCGCTGCGATTGATTAAAAGTCTGGAGCTCGGTATCCGGCACATAAAGCGGATTTGGTCTCATCTCGAAGAGAGCGGTAGGCACATCCAACACTTCAATCCCCTTTACATCTGCTTGAGCCGTTTGGCCGGTTGCATAAAAACTCGCTGTGAGGTAAATGTCATAGACACCAGGGCTTAGTATCCTGAAAACTGGATTTCGCAACGTCGAAGTGGTGACGAGACCACCCTGGTCGTACACTTCCCAAAGGAATGTGTCTGCGCCGGGCGAAAGGTTTTCAACAACAAGATCAACCGGGAAACAGGAGGCATGAGGCGTCACTCTGAAATCGGCCCCAAGGATCGGCAGCTCTATGTTGATATTCTTAGTTGCTACGCTTTGACAGGTTTTATTGTCCGTGTCCCGCGCTTCAATATTTATAGCCCTTAATGTGACATTTTTGATACCGGCAGAGAAATAGTCCACAGTGAACGGTGCGATTCCTGTTCCATTTGGTGGATCGGCTCTCACATCGCCGAAGTCCCATGTATACTCGAAGGCCGTGTCATCAAGCGGTACCGAATTATTTGTAAAGGTGACCGTCGACACGCCTCCCGAGAAAGGTGTCGGAGGATCAGGGTTGCTGAGAATGCCTGCTGCGATGCCCCGATACACTTTTACTTCTTTGCGGAATTCGTCTGTACAGCCTTCGTTATTGGAAGCCTCATACACTACCTCGTACATGATCGGGTTGGTTGTAGTGTTGTTTATCATGGTGTAGGTAATATCCGGAACCGGGCCCGAGCGTATATCCTGCTGGTTGGTTGTCCCGACCACTTGATAATACCACTTACCAACATCCACTCCTTGTGACTGATCAGCAAAACGAATGCTTTCACCACTACACAAAATCGGATCGCCCGGTATTATATTGAGAACGATCGTAGGACATACCTTGATCGGGTGAGTTGCAGTCTTGGGTGTGCATAGCGCGTTTTCAGCTTGCAGACGAACCGGGTAAATCGTCTCGCTTTCCGTTGATCCCGAGGTGAACACATGTGTAATTGTATTTACACCAAGAGGCCTGTCGCCGGGGTTGATAATATCTTGTTGTCCATCAGACCAGATCCAGGTGTACTTGACACCCAGTTCTGCAACCCACTGGAAGGTGAACGTACCTCCCGAACATTGCTCGGTTGGAGCAAGTACTGTGAATTCAGGATTGATCTTAATAACATCGACAGAAACGGATTGAGGAACGTTTAGCGCCAGACATCCATTGAGGTCTTTTACTCTAAGCAAGGTATAGGTAGTAGGATCCTGGAAATTGCTAACCGGGATGGCCGTATTTTCTGTACCGATAAGATTGAGGAATGTTGTTGCTCCCGCTGAATAATCATATTCTATCGGGGCAGTCCCGGCCGATATACCCAGTTGAAGAGTAAAAGACTCACCTTGACATACCTCAGAAGGAGCATTGAATGAAGCTACCGGCAAAGGATTAATGGTCACCTGAACGATATTGTTTTTTCCAAGCACTTCGCAAGCAATTCCGGTACGTGCGGAAACGCTTTCAACTAATCTTCTGAAATAGGTGGTTTGAGCCAACACAGCTGGATCATACGTAAGGGCGGTCGCACCCGGAATATCGATCCACTCCGCGTCATTCATAGACCCGGTCAGTGACTGTTGCCATTGATATTGATAATTTCCAACGCCACCAAATGCCGGCACGAGCTGTTGAATTTCCGTCGGATCGTCTCCCACGCAAATTGACTGGTTAATACCAACGAATCCCGGACTGAAAGGAGGAGGATTTACGATGATTGCAGACGCAGGCAGCGATGGACATCCTTTTACGTCTTCAACGATCGCCGTATAGTTTCCGAAGCCAAGGTTTAAAAACGTCGAAGCGTTCGTTGTCGTATTGTCAACGTAAGGGTTACCCGGGTCACTCGCTTTCGTCAAGGTTACTGTATAATCCGGCGGTACATTTCCTCCCGAAAACGTAATGTCAATTTGACCATCAGTCGCATCGCGGCAACTGAGATTGAAACCATTTGCGTCCGTTGCAACGGTCAGGCTGTTGATCTCAACTTGT
>DASVBA010000038.1:0-3256 GCA_036376095.1 Chryseolinea sp. | reverse complement strand
ATTTTTAGCCTCGCTCCAAAACTTCGGGGAAAAACGTGCTCCGGATGAAAAAATCAAACGAAAAAAGCATTCCAAACGAAGTATCCGTATAAATACGGATGCCGTTGGGGTACAATCCCTGATCTCGACATACTCGTTCCTTACGTTTATTTGTGTAGACCAAACACAAAAGACGTTATGAAAAACAAGATATTCATCGGATTGATTTTGGCCGGTTTCGGCTTGTTTTTGAACGCCAACCTCTACGCTCAGACACCTTGGCTGTCAAAGGATGTTCAAAAAGTGGCTAACAAGAAACAGCTGGAAAAAGAGGAACGTTCGAATTCTAACATTCAAGCCGTAAGTATAGATCAGAATTGGGTTGTTTCAAAAGGTATCAGCAGCGTCGGAGCAACCGAAACGCAATCGGTAGGGAACATTCCTTCCACTGGTACTCCCGACGTAGCAGTGAGCAAAGGAGTCCATCAAATTAAGTCCAACAAGGCGTCAAAAGAAGAGCAGAAAGATTATGAAATGCGACCTACAATAACAGGTAAAGAATAAATAGGGGAAAAAGGGTTTGTAGAAACGGAAAGCACGGACACACCATCCGTGCTTTTGTGTTTTATCCCGCGCTAGATCCGACAAAAAATATCAGGTCACTCTCCATCTTTTCCTTGTCTTTCCAGAAGTTCCGGCTGTACACCATGTGATATTTCCAATTCTTGCGTGCAAGAAGAGCAGGTGTATAAGCGTGCACATCCTTGGCCGACGGGCTCGAAAAATAACGGACATCATCGGTAAGGATCACACCTACATGTCTATCGGATTGCATCACGCTTACGTCGGTAAAGGGCAGTGCATCCTTGTCAAACACAAAGTCCTGCATACGTTCCTTACTCCACTGTTGCAGACGGCTATTCAAAAACCAGTCAGCGGTATGTGTCGATCGATGCATCACTCTTGGCCTATACTCGTGCCGGTTTACCTCCTGCGCATATTCGAGATACTTTCTTAACAACTTCGGTCCTTCATTTTTTATCTCGTCTGTCCTGAGCTGTTCCGGATTTATGCTCGTGATCAAAATGATCTTCTCCCGTGCCCGTGTTACTGCTACGTTCAGGCGGTTCTCCCCTCCCGCCGCGTTAAGGCTGCCAAATTGCATCACCATCTTACCCCGTTTGTCGGGAGCGTATCCAATGGAAAATATGACGACGTCTCTTTCGTCGCCCTGGACGTTTTCGATGTTTTTAACGAATAATGATTTTGGTATGGCCTTTCCGGTAGCGACTGCCTCCTCCTCGATACAATCCAACACAAGCATTTGCTGAGGAGCATTGAAAGTAACCACACCTATCTCCTTTGACGGAGTCTTATCCAGGATCTCGAAAACCTTTTTTGCTACCGTTCTTGCTTCTATTTCATTTGTTTGATCCTCCCAAATGCCATTCACGTTATGGTATTCAATTGCGGGCTCACGACGGTTGATCACCTCGCGGTCCGGCAGCAACTGTAGCCGGCCGTCGTAAAAGTGGGTATTCGAGAAATCAATAAGCTCAAGCGATTGACTTCTATAGTGTCCCTGCAGATGGACGGTAGGCAAGTACCGTTCCGATAACTCCAGCAATGAGTCTACTTCAAGATCTGGCGACTCTTTATCGTCATCCCAACGGACCTGATAGAGCTCGCTTGGTTGTAATTGTTTATCATCTCCGGCAACTATAACCTGTTTACCGCGGTACATTGCCGGAATTCCACGTTCCGAAAAACATTGGGAAGCCTCGTCAAAGATCACAAGGTCAAAAATATTCGCCATCGGAAAGATGGCTGACACGGACTCCGGCGAAGCCATCCAGCAAGGCATCAGCTGAAATAATTCATAATGAAAATTCGCGATCAGCTTTCTTATGGGCCATATCTTTTTCCGTTTCGAAACCTGATGCAACAGGTCCCGATACGTGACCAGATTATTCAGGCGGTTATATTCGAGGCTTTCGTACACACGTTCCCGGGCTCTAACGAGCAGGATCTCCTTACTTAGCGTTTGTTTTTCTTCTACACGTTGACCCAATTCGTCCTGCAAGTCCTGCATCTTCATGGAAGACACGGATCGTAGGATCGGGTATTTCGTTTCTATGTGATCGATCCATGCAAGACGCAAGCTGTTTTGAAACAATCGTTCCATTTCAACCGCATCCCATTTGCCTACATGGTCGTAAAGTTTGAACAATGCCTCCTTTTCGAAGAATTTAAAATCTTCCTTCAATCGGTCGTATTCGCAAATGCTGTCGAAATCACGAGCCAGTGTTTTGATAAATTCATTGGACAACGACGGCTCGTGGATCAGCTGCTTCAGCTGGTATGGAGTAAGGTGATTTAGCCAGGTTGCCTTATTCTCCGGAAGATCACGGATAACAAACAACAAGTCACGAATAAGAGTATTGAATTCTTTTAGCGTGTACTTCTGAACATTGACAGCCTGGTTGATCTCTCTGAACGTACTGAATACAAGCTTTGCCCTCGCAGCCAGCTTCTGTTTTTCGAACCACGCTTTGATCGAATCTTTGTTGTAGTCCGTGGGGAGTTCAAGCAACCAACTCTTTCCTTTTAACGCCGTAAGGTGGTGTTCGAGATTGAGGCGATTATCAATTCTTTGCTCAAGAATATTCAGTCCGGACCTGTTATAGGGCAACTCGTTTGTTTCGAGGATACGGCGAATAAAGTTTTTCTCCTTTGAGAACAACTCCCACCTGATATACCGGACCAGGTTGCCACGCGAGTCCATGCATTGTTGCAATACTTCCTGGAATTTACCCAGCTCACTGCTCGGAAGGGTTATTTCCGGATGAGGTCCATTATAGCAATTGAGGACAACCCGCTCGGTATTGGCCAGCCATAGCAAGCTAGTCTCATCGTCAGTTTCATTAACCATTGCCTGAAAAAACCTGTAAGTTTCCTCGTCCTTCAGCACGCTGATCATTCCGAGGGCATCATCTTCCTTAAGGTAAAGTGATGCACAATCTTCCAGGTTCAGTCCGACGCCAATGAGCTTTTCAACGTCGGCAGAAATTCGTTGCTGGTACCTTGGTATTTCACTTATGGTGGTTTCGATTTCCTTTTGATCGCTGACCTTCAAATTCGCGAATGACTTTCGTTCCCTCCACAGGTAAGATGGCTCTTCCATCCAGGATGCGTACTTGCTGTAAACTTTCATCCTTCGAATGAAAACGGGCACTTCTGAAAATGTAAAATATTGATACTCCTGCTTGATGTTCAA
>DASVBA010000437.1:0-2963 GCA_036376095.1 Chryseolinea sp. | reverse complement strand
TACCTGATCCATTGGACATACGACGATGTGGAGTCACATCCGGGCGGGTTCGTTGTAAGCCTGTTGAACAATGGATGGCAAGTCATTTGTGTGGTAGGACTGAACTTATTGTACTTCGAATACGCCCTGCCGTTTGTTACCTCTGTAAAAACCAACCGTGCCCTTGCTGTTGTCTTCAGCATCATCCTTCACCTTGTGATATTTGCGATTGGCCTTTACGCCTGGCGGGCACTTGGAATGCTGTTAAATGTTTATAACCCGTTCAGAGATTACTCGGGTGTCGCCGGGCAATTTGCTGCCAGCCTACGCTTTATTCCCGGACCGTTCCTGGTTTTCGCCGTCTGCAAGCTGTTGTTTGACTACGCGCAATTAAAGTACGAGGGACAACAAGTTAAACTGGAAAAGAAGCAGGCGGAACTGCAATTCTTAAGGTCCCAGATCAATCCGCATTTTCTGTTTAACACATTAAACAACATCTATTCACTTTCCCAATATCAACCGCAGTTAGTATCTGAATCCGTACTGCGGCTGTCGAAGATCCTGCGTTACCTGCTTTATGAGACGAGCAACGAATTCATCACCATTGAAAAAGAAATTAAAATACTTACAGATTACATTGACCTGGAAAAACTGCGTTATAATGAGACGGTTTCAATTGATTTGAACTATGAAATCGACGACTTTTCCGAAATGATGCCACCTCTTTTATTGATACCACTTGTCGAGAACGCGTTCAAACACGGCGTTTCAATAACCAGGGGGAAACGTTTTGTCGATGCACACTGTGTTCTTCGAAAGCGGGAATTGCATTTCGTTGTGAGGAATTCCAGTCTTTCAGGCCCGGACTACAAGGAAACGAAAGATCACATTGGACTTACCAACCTAAGACGTCGGCTGGATCTTCTTTATAAGAATTTTGAGTTTGTTACCGAACAGAAAGATTCAGTGTTCAGGGCAGTGTTAAAGATTGATCTCTCAAGCCATGTCTAAACTCAAATGTATCATTGTTGAAGATGAACCGCTGGCAAGGCAAGTCATCGAAGGGTATATTTTGCGGGTGCCTTTCCTCGAGTTGCAGGGATCATTTGAGGACGCCATCGATGCATTGGACCATCTCCGGGAGCACGCCGTTGAGCTTATATTTTTAGATATTCATCTTCCCGAAATAAAAGGAATAACGTTTCTGAAAACATTGGTCGACCCACCAGCAATAATTATAACAACAGCCTATCATGAATATGCATTGGAAGGTTATGAATTGAACGTGGTCGATTATCTTCTCAAGCCTTTTGAATTCGAACGGTTCCTGGCTGCTGTCAATAAAGTAAAAAAGCAAAGGCAGCCAGAAGAGCCAACTGCTGAACCCGGTAAGGACTATTTTTTTGTCAACGTTCAACTTAAGAAAGTAAAGGTTCACTTTTCTGAAATTTTATACATTGAAAGTCAAAAGGAATACGTCAGGATTATCACGCGCGATAATGCACATTTAACAAAAATGAGCACGCATGAAATTGAACGTCTGCTGCCCGACTCTCTTTTTCAGCGGATCCACCGGTCCTTTATCATTGCACTTGATAAAGTAAGTTCGTTTAATTCTGAAATGGTCGAAATAGACGGGAAAAGCATTCCCGTCGGACGAGGCTACAAATGGGTGCTGGGAAAATTATGATTCAGCCAGGTAGCGTTCACATTTGAGCGCTTCTTAAAAAAGAACGTCAATAACCGGTTTCATTCGTTCGGGTACATTGGTCTCGCCCATCATTTCTTTCAAGTCGATTTCAATGTTTCTGATAATGCTATAGATAGGCACATCGTTGATCAGCCCTTCAAATGGGTTCTCGCTGTAGTCACCGGTGTATTCCATCAGAGAGAATACCCATGACACGACAAGATTGAACGGCAACATAAGCCACATCAGGTCTGTCGCCTTATCGAATTCGTGAAGCATGGCAAACGGCAGAAGAAATGTAAAGATTATAATAAAGAGATGGCTTGATGTTGAATACTGACGTGGGAGCGGCGTATTCTTGATTCGTTCAGTAGCACCTTGCTCTGCATAAAGATTGGTGATGAATCTTTGCAGCTCCATATGTTTAAAGTCGTCAATATATCCTTTGGCCCTTAACGACGAGATGTGCTGCGACTGTATGTCCAGCAACTGAGTAGCTGCATTGTGTTTGTTCTTCAGCTGCTCGAGGTCTTCCTGACTCAGGCACTGCGCCATGTCGGTTTCAAACGTTGAAAAATCTATACGCCGCTCGAAGTAACGTCGTTGGCGCCGGCTTGAGGGAAGGTCATGCTCCCAGGCCGACCGTTGACGCATGGAATGTTTCAGCGCATGTAGCCACGCCAAATGCCGACGCAAAATAGTTTTGATTTCCAGTCCGGCATCCCCTTCGGAAATCGGAGATGTGTCATTTTGCGTGATAAATGCTCTCGCGGCTGCGCCGAATGCTCTGCTGAGATTTACGATGCTTCCCCATACCCTCCGCGCCTCCCAACCTCTATCATAGGACTGGTTATTTTTGAAACCTACATAAAACGCAACGGCCGTACCAATGAGCGAAACCGGTAACCAGGGTATCGCTACCCAGGACCAACCCAGATAACGATACGTAAATATGGCGAGCAGTCCCGTACACAACGAGTACAGGATCATCCGCCACGAGATGAAATAAAGAATTCGATAGTTGAAATACCGTTTGATGTACATGGCTATGAGATTTTGATGAGATCGATAACACTCAAATCAAAAGATAAAGGTTTTGTTGAAGGTTTGCCAGTTTTCAGAAGCGAGGCATTAGCGTTGTTTCTCTACGTTTGTCATCCAGATTTGGTAGTCGACATTCGTTAGGCAGGGAAAGAAAAGGATGATTGAGAGCAGCTTATGGATCACCGAAAAGCCAAGAAACTAAAGCGCTATGATTGGTGGAGGGAAACTTGTCGCGCCGACCAACTATTGG
>DASVBA010000416.1:0-3111 GCA_036376095.1 Chryseolinea sp. | reverse complement strand
CGGACTAACGCGCTTAAGGCCGGCGCAATTCTCACAGCTGTGGGCAGCCTTGAACAATATAACATTCGATTTGCTAACAAGCCAAAAGGAACATCCGGAAAGGGGTTTTTCGAGATAATTTCTCTCACTGGAACATTTTCTGAATCCTCATGTCATCTTCATATCTGCGTCGCCGACGGGAAGGGCAAGACATTTGGCGGACATCTCCTTGACGAGAACCTGATTTATACAACGGCCGAGATAGTCGCTGTTAGTTTGGATGATCTGGAATTCCTGAGGATCACGGATACAACTTATAATTACAAAGAGTTGGTTGTTAGCCGAATTAAAAAATAACCGATGAGACCTTATCCATACGATAGCATCGTGGTGAATGGAAAACTGATCTCCATTCATAGCATCCTGACCGGCGCGGCAGGAGCGTCATCGGATTTTGAGCAAACAACCTTCAAATTTATTTCTGATTGGCTGTCCGGAGGCCAAAGCTTTGTACAGAACACGAGCGGATCAACTGGTTATCCAAAACCCATTGTCATCACCCGAGACCAGATGATTGCAAGCGCCACTTTATCAATTGACGCGCTTGGGCTCAGACAAGGGTATAACGCGCTACTTTGCATAAATCCGGAATACATCGGAGGCAAGATGATGTTAGTGCGGAGTTTCCTGGCCGGGATGAAGATCATTGCGGCAACGCCTTCGTCTAATCCGTTCAATACTTTGCCTGACAACACTCCCGTTGATTTTGCCGCTATGGTACCTTATCAAATACATGAAATCATAAGGTCGGCCAATGCAGGCAAACTCAATGATGTCAAAAAAATAATAATTGGAGGTGCAGTTTTAGACCGCCTTACCGAAGCTAAACTTCAGGGATACCGTTGCGTGTTTTATAGTACATTCGGAATGACCGAGACAATATCCCATATAGCACTACGGCAACTCAACGGCCCCGAAGCGTCGGGAAATTATCGGACGTTGCCGGGCATAAAGATATCGACGGATGAAAGAAGCTGTCTCCAAATCGAATGGGATCAATTAGAGGAAAAGATCATAACCAATGATATTGTTGAAATAGTTGATACGGATGCGTTCCGCTGGATTGGAAGATGGGATAATGTAATAAATACAGGTGGCGTTAAGGTTATTCCTGAGAAACTGGAAGAGCTCATCGATCAGATCTTCAATGCGCTTGGTGTTCGCAACGCGTTCTTTGTCGGTAGCGTGACTGATGAGGCCCTTGGAAACAAAGTAACCCTCTTTATTGAAGGGAGTTTAGAGACAGAAACGATCGAAAAAATCAAAAGAAAAATGGCGCACGTTATGCCAAAGATGGAGGTTCCCAGAGACGTGAAGTTTATAAGATCATTCGTTCTCACTGAAAACGGGAAGATAAACCGTCAAGTGACGATAAAACCTTACACGGACTCCATGTAACTTAACTCCCATACGTGCAACTCGCCGAAAATACTCCGTAATTCCTTCAGAAGAATGCGTCAAAATCAAGGCGGAATTCTACTTTTTCACTTTATTTCAGAATAATTTTAGAAAAGAAGGTTACATCTGTATCATTTTTTTTATTTAGTTTTGAATGTCTATCCATAGTTGGCTTTAGAGATCCCGCCTACAACTAGTCACAGATCTTTAGAGCAGCATTAACGGTATTCTAAACTTGGTACCATGAGAAAAGTATTGCTCATAGAAGACGATGCGTTATTATGCTGGCTTTTAGAAAAGATTCTAAAAAACAAGTATGACGTTACCGTCATGAATGATGGATTGACAGCGTGGGAATGGTTGAGCAATGACAACATGCCCGACCTGATCGTCTCCGACCTGAAGATGCCGTCGCTCGGCGGAATCGAGTTACTGGAAAATCTAAGCTCCAACGACAACTTCAAATCGATACCAGTAATCATTCACTCAGGTTTTGAAGACGCTGGGAAACGCAAAAAATGCCTGGAACTAGGCGCGTTTGCCTATCTTGTAAAGCCTTTTGAACCAGAGTTCTTAGTGTCAGAGGTTGAACGTGCGATAGAATCCAGGAATGAAAACATC
The DNA here is from genome assembly GCA_036376095.1 of Chryseolinea sp. Lineage (GTDB taxonomy): Bacteria > Bacteroidota > Bacteroidia > Cytophagales > Cyclobacteriaceae > Chryseolinea. The sequence goes on along the minus strand of DASVBA010000416.1, from coordinate 1,053 downwards.
CTGGCTGGTAAATAGTTAATAGATATCAACAAGAAGATCCTACTTGTCCTGTGTTTCGGTGGTAAGCCTGTCAATAAACTGTACATAGCCCTCCACGTCTTTCAATTCTACACCAATCATTGCTTCCAGTGCGATCCTCTCCTGGTTAAAACTTGACCGGGCCTGAATGATCTCCTCTTCTTTTGTATAATAAGCCTGGGAAGACGTTCTGTAGGTTTCGAGGGTTATTTCGCCTGCCTTGAATTTCTTCTCAGTACTCTGGAACATCAGGAAGTAGTCCTCCTGAATACGTTCACGCAGTTTTATGATCTTGAATTTTTCCTTAAGGCGTTCGACCGCCAACAAGACGTTCTGCCTCACCTCCAGCTTCTTTGAATTCACATTGAATTCATTAATTAAAACCTGATCGTTGGCAGCCTGTGCGCTTAAAGGAGTTTGCACAAAAGTGCTGAGCGGCAAGCGGACTGCAATGTTGTATCGTGGATAATAAGATCTCGCTATGGCGTCGACATCATCATTTCCAGTGAACTCATTGTAGTTGCCCTCGACATAGATATTGTCGAGCCAGGACCAGCGTGCCTTTGATCTCAGGGTTTCTGCCATTTCAACTTTCTGCGTCACCACCTTATTGGAGGGATGGTTACGCCAGGCCAATTGAACCAGGCGCTCCTCGAATGAAATTGCCGAGATCTGCTCGGTAACGATGATCTTGTTATAATCAATACTTTGCGCTTTTGCAGCCAAAGTCGCCAACATAAGAATAAGTAGAAGTAATCTTTTCATACTAAAAGGAGTTGATAGCCAATGCAGGATTTTTACAGTAAAACAACAAATGAATCATAGTGCTCCGTTACCAGGAAACTTCGTTTACACTATCACCGCAGTCAAACAAACCATTAAGTTCGTATAATTCCGAATACATACAAATTAAAAAAGTGGGGAAAATCTACCACTCATCACGTTACAAACCATCGCAGCCAATTCGGACACCTGAAAAAAATCGCTTCTCTTTTTATAATTTTAACGATGATTAAGTTTATCGACGCGGACGTT
>DASVBA010000411.1:0-3713 GCA_036376095.1 Chryseolinea sp. | reverse complement strand
ACCGGTTTGCGCATAAATCATCCATCGACAGCAAGGTAAATGAAGGTATCATGTCTGTTGTTCAAATCGGAGATGAGGGAGTTACGTTGTCCACGTTGAAACCAATGGGCAAAGCAGAATTTCACAACAAAACATTCGAGGTAAAAACCGCGGGTAATTATATTGACAGAGGAGAAAGAGTTAAGATCATCTTCATCGAATCACACCAAATAGTTGTCGAACCAATAAACTAATTATATCATGCCCATGGAAGCTGCCTATCTATTGTTCTTGGTCTTTGGCGGGATCATTCTTTTTTTCGTATTCCTCTATTTTGTTCCAGTCAATCTTTGGATCACCGCGTTATTCAGCGGTGTAAAGGTTGGGTTGTTTGAACTCGTATTTATGCGTATCCGGAAGGTTCCGCCTCGCATCGTTGTTGACTCATTGATCACAGCAACAAAGGCTGGATTAAAACTTACTTCAAACGAACTGGAAACCCACTATCTCGCTGGAGGCAACGTACCTAATGTAATACGGGCGCTCATATCCGCAGACAAAGCAAACATCACCTTAAGCTTCAAGCAAGCGACGGCTATCGACCTTGCAGGTCGCGATGTGTTTCAGGCCGTACAGATATCAGTCAATCCTAAAGTTATCACCACGCCCAAGGTCGCTGCCGTTGCTTCCGATGGAATTCAACTGATAGCAGTGGCCAGAGTAACCGTACGCGCAAGTATCGCGCAACTCGTCGGTGGAGCCGGTGAGGATACTATTCTTGCCCGCGTCGGCGAAGGTATCGTTTCTTCGATCGGTACGGCTAAATCACATAAAGAAGTACTCGAAAGCCCTGATAAGATTTCAAAGTTGGTTCTTTCACGCGGTCTTGACGCCGGCACTGCCTTTGAGATTCTTTCCATCGACATAGCTGATGTTGATGTAGGTGCGAACATCGGTGCCAAACTTCAGATCGATCAGGCTTCCGCCGACTTAAAGGTCGCAGAAGCCAGAGCTGAAGAGAGAAGAGCTATGGCCGTTGCGCTCGATCAGGAAATGAAAGCCAAGGCACAGGAAGCTCGCGCCAAGGTTATTGAAGCGGAGGCAGAAATTCCGAGGGCTATCGCCGCCGCATTTACCAGCGGAAATCTCGGCATTATGGATTACTACAAGATGCAGAACGTCCAGGCTGATACTGAAATGCGACAGGCAATTTCGGGCTCAGGAAAGTCAACTACCGGCGCCGAGAAAAAAGACAAGTAACCACGGCTACCTGGGGTCCTAGCTTATCTCAACCTAGGTACCCAGGTAGCTATAGTTTGAGCTCGCTCCACTCAGCTTTTTTCAACGCGATGAATGCGTTGTTGAAAGCGTCAAACGAGATGTGATCATAAATTAGCGGTATGGTGCTGATTCCTTGTGCCGTGACTACGCCGTACTTACCATCCCGCTTCACAATGACATAGTTATTGTTCAGATCTTCCAACCCATTATATTTTGGATTAATAAGAATTCTTCCTTCGGCGTTGGCGAGACCGAACATTTTTTCCTGCTGCACTAACACATTCCCATTTTCAAGGATTGCAATGAATTCATAACGGGGTGGCAATATTTGTGTTCCCTTTTTATTGATGAGACCATACAATCCCTTTTGTTTCACCAACGAAAAGCCTTTCTTAAATGGAGACACTTCTTCATACACGGGCTGAATGGCAATTTTGTCTTCATGGTTAATAAAACCCCATTTGTTCCTGATCTTAATTGCCGCCAGTTCTTCCTGAAAAGGCTGAATGTCATCATAACGGTTGGCTATCCGCAACCTGCCTTGCGAATCAACAAAGCCGTACTGTCCGTTCTTTTTTATTCCTCTCAAGCCTTCTGTTTCTACAAAGATTTTTTCAATAAAACCTTCTGGTTGCACCTGTCGATCTATGATCACACCATTTAGATCCAGTTTCCACAACCCGCCGGTCGCCAGATGCTCGATAATGTATTCAGGATAGATTTCAAGTCTGTTGTTTGAGAAGTATATGCTGCTTCCATCCATGCTGCGCAAGTAGGTCATCTTCGGTGACCGTTCGGCGTAGCGCGAATCGTTAATTAATATAAGCTTATAGCTTCTCGGCGTGATGATCCATTGTTCCTTATCGTTTATTATGCCATACTGCCCTTTGAACTTGACGACGATCTTGTTGTCAAGTTGTTGTAGGATAGAGTCGTATGCACAGGCAATAACTTCTTTGCCGTGTGTATTGACAGCACCCCAAAAATTTCTCGTCATGACGGGAAAGACACTTCCGTTGTACGGAAAGATGCGGTCGTATGGTTTTGTTAGTTCCTTTCCGGCGGAATCCAACAACGTCCAGGTTGCTTTTCCACCATTTTTCCTGCAGCCGACAAAAAAATCCTTATCGCGATAGAGCTCGTCGTACTTAGCATCTACCACCATCACTCCGTTTTGGCGGACAATCCCGTATTTTTTATTCAGTGAAAAAATGGCCTTCTTATCTATGAAAGTCCCCAATGTGGAAAAGGATAAAGGAAATAAAGGCTTAAAAGAATAATCCTCAACTCGTGTTAACCCCGCCGTTGTAACCTTAAGCACCTTGCGGTCTATAGCTTTGACGGTATCAGCTTCTGTTCTTTGAAGAAGAAGGTTTTGTCCGTCCAGGAAGATCCATTCATCCAATCCCCTCGTCAGAACCGATCCATCATCGTTAATTCGAATCTCTCTAAATGTTGGGTCGACTTTGACCTGTCCATCGCGATCAATCAGGCCCTGACGTGCATTTTGGTAAATGATCGCGTAGTTCTTTTTGAAGGACGAAATGCTGTCGATCGAGAAACTGGTAACCTGTTTTCCGTTTTCTGTAAACAAAGCCATCTTGTTGTCAAAGTTTTCGACGGCGTAACGAAGACTTCCAATAGAATAGATGCTTTTGAATTGCTGAGGTATTAGTGTCTTATTTTCGAGATCAATGAGGCCGTATTTATATTGATTACCGATCTTGGTAAAGACGATGGCATGCATGAACGAAAGGTTGATACCATCATACTGGAAAGGAATAACTTCTTTGCCCGATGTACTCAGGCAGCCCATGACCATCCTAAGCGACAGGTTCGATTTCTTGCGGGCAAGAATAAGGGAGCCATCACCAGCGACAACATCTTCATAGATCGCTTTCGTTATGAGTTGGTTTTCAAGGTTGATAAGGCCCCATACACCTGCGTCCTTGTACCCTGTAACATTGTTGACAATGGAGAATTTACCATTACTCCATCCCAATGCATCGTACTTGGCAGGGATTAGGATCTTACCTTGTTCGTTCTTGAGCCCGACTTTCCCATTCTCTTCGAAGACATCATAACTACTGGCGGCCGAAAAAAATGTTATCAGCAGAAGCCAAAAAATGCAATAAGCGCGCTTCATGTGGCTGCAAAGTTAGAAAGCTGAAGGGATTAAGGGGAATTTTTGTGAAATTTGTGCCGAAAGGCTGAAAATAGCGACGAATTAGCGCGAAACCGACGAATGTTACGCTACAGAAACGAAAAAAGGAGTTATGTACATACAGCAACTTTACACAAACTGCCTGGCCGAGGCAGCATATTATATCGAATCAGACCACCAGGCCGCTATCATTGATCCATTACGGGAAACTGAGCCTTACATCGAACTTGCCGAAAAGCGGGGAAGTAAAATCAAATATGGTTTTGAAACACATTTTCATGCAGATTTC
>DASVBA010000406.1:0-5753 GCA_036376095.1 Chryseolinea sp. | reverse complement strand
TGCGACCATTGTCAACGCTGTACGCAAGGCCTTGTGTCTGGTAATCATTCCGTCCCTGCTTTTCCATTTCCGCCTGATGATACGTATAGATGGCCACCAACGGGGGGTTCTGCGAAGTGCCAAACCCGGAAGTATTCTTTTCATCCACCACTGCACCCCCTGAAAATATCATTCCAAGGCTATCCGGATATAATGCGATGGGCAGATGTTCCCAATGCACAAGATCTTTGCTGATGGCATGTCCCCAATGCATCGGGCCCCACACGGTGCTGTCAGGGTAGTGCTGATAAAACAAATGATATTCACCTTTGTGATACACCATACCATTTGGATCATTCATCCACATCTGCGGAGGTGTAAAATGAAACTGAGGACGATGAACTTCCGAAAAAGGTTTGGGGTCTTCCGGAACGACAATCGTTTCTGTTCTCTTACAGGAAATCAGGCTTAACGCAAGTGCGATGATTGCAAGGGTGGTTTTCATGGAGGAGATTATGAGGATAAGAAGTTGAGAAGTTGAGTGTGCAAGTGCGAGCACGTAAACTGTGTGGGAGTGTGAGTGGGTATGTTTACCGCAACGTCGCGGGGCTTTATGCAGATATATTCAAGGTGCTGGGTTACTTTTGTTAATACAATTCATAAACGCGTTGAAATAAGTTAAACAATTTTTAGTTATGAATTTTAAAGCCCTGTTGGTTATAATCATTGTGGCCTTTGCGCTAATGTGGATTCGAGCAATTTGAGGAACTGCGTAAAAATACTCCGGTTTTAATCGCTATTGATTCCTGATCATGAGCTCACGGACCAATTCTATTGGCGGCGCGCCACTTCCCAGGAACGTGTCGTGAAATTTCTGAAGAGAGAAATTTGATCCCTCCTGTTTTTTGTAATCCTCTCTAAGCTTAAGTATCTGAAGCTTACCCAGTGTATAGGAAAGATAACCTGGATCGAATGTACCCCGGAGTGCTTCCTGATAGGCGGGCTTGTGAGAATAGTATGCATTATCCTCGATAAACTTCGTCGCCTCGGCCAGCGACATTCCTTCACAATGCGTTTTTACCGACACACACAGGCGACACAGACGCAACAGCGATTCATCCAATTGCGCAAGGTGGTACTTGGCTGCAGTTATCGAATCAGTCGCACCAAATCCTTCTTCGATCATCATCTTCTCCGTATAATGCGCCCAGCCTTCGACAAATGCGTAGCTAACAAAGATCCTTTCAATTTTAGTGGCACCAGAAGAATTCAAGTGTAGAAAATTAACGTAATGACCGGGGTAAGCTTCATGTATGGAAATGATGTCGGTTACGTAATAGCTGAACTGCGTAAGCCATTCTTCCTTTTGCTTCGCCGTCCAGTTGTCCTCGACAGGGGTGATGTAGTAGAAAGCTTCTGTAGCCTTCTTTTCAAATGGCCCGGGCGTATCCATACTTGCCGTTCCCGTTGAGCGGGCGAAAGGTGGAGTTTCCTGTAGATTAACACGTACTTCAGACGGTATAGTAATGATGTTCTTATCAACTACAAACTGACGGATAGCCTCCAGGTTTTTCTTTGCATCCGGAATAAGATTCGCCGCAGTGGGATGATCTTTCTTGATCTCTTCAAACACGTCAATTGCCTTTTTTGTTGGATCGATCTTCTTTGCAACCTCAGCGAAGAGCGCCTGTTCTTTTTTCAGCTCCTCCATTCCCATTGTCAGAATCTCCTCAGGAGTCATCGTCAACATCTCATTGTAGAGAAGCATCTTTTGATAGTTTTCCCTGCCAATTGCATAGGAGTTGTGAGCTTTTGGAAGCTTTTCCTTTTCAAGATAGGTCGCGAAATTCTCAAGCTCAGCTATCGCCAACTTGTTCGATCGTGAGAATGACTGCTGCAATGAGTCGTTTTTCACTTGTTTAAGTGCTTCAGCCAGTTCGTTTTTAAGGAAAGACGCACCACCGCGGGCGATGAGAATTGCTGTTTCAATGTAGGGCTTCGCCAGAGAGTCAGCCAGGTTCTCACGCGCTGCGGCGAAAATTGATGGCGACTTCTCTTCGATCGCTATGATCGATTCCATGCGTTCCTCCAACGGAGCAAAGTTCCGTTGAATATAAATGTTGAGATCCAACGATCCCGCATACGTCATTGGATTCTTCCCATAAATATCCAGGTCCTCCATTGAAAACATTTCCTGGCGAAGAGCGGAAAGAAGGATGCGATAATCGTAATTCATTCGCGGGCTGAGAGAATCCTTTGGGAATGAGACCAGCTTCTGCTCGTACTCCTTGAGCCGCGCCAGCTCCGTCTCAATCGAATTCTTACTGTAATCTTTCAACTTACCGTCATATTCGTGCAAGCCAAGGTAGGTTCCTGTCTGAGGTCGCCAGGCCAGATATCCATCCAAAAACTCTTCGGAAAGTCTCACAAAAGCTGAGTCTGGTGTATTGGACGAAAGTTTTTTCGCGACCCGGCGTGCAGTTGGATAAAAAGACAATTGTGAAAAACAGGAGTGTAATCAGTCTGACAAATTTCATACAGTTCGATAGGTTGAAGGGGTCCGCGAAATTTAGAAAAGAAAACGCGGAAATTTTCCCTTCATTCCGCTCGCCCGAGCAAATTAATTCGACAACACCTAAAGAATTCGATATCCGATCGGCTTGTAGGAAAAGTTATTTGACATTCCTGCTGAACATGCCGTCATGCCGACGATAAGATCCATTTTCGCTTTCAACACAACGTAATCACCAGCCCTGCTTTTTGGCGGCAGGACTGCTATCTGTCCGGTTGTTCCATCGACATCGACGTTCATAAAAATATTAAAACACACCGGTATATCATCCGGTTGAATACCGTAACGTTTTAACTCTGCAGCAAGATTTCCAAAACACCCATGATGCGGTTGCTTCTCTCCATACAATATCCTGAACATTTCTGCACTGCATGGTGTCAGCAAGAAATCGTGACGTCCAACGGTATCTTCGAGAATTTCAAACATGACATTGCTCCTGTTGGAATAAAACAAAGATCCTTTCGTAAAAAAGATTGAGCTTGCGTAATCTATTGTTCTTCCCGACGAGAGGTATTCGCGTGTATCTGCAAAGTTGTAGCAGACGAAATCTGACACTTGTTCTCCCTCAATATCGACGACCTTGAGCTTCTCACCGGACTTAAGTTGGAACGCAAGTCCTGACCGTGGCGGTATTATTTTCAGGTCCGTCACTGCTTGTGATGTAGAGGGCATTTCCATGTTGAATCGTATTGTTTACCACTATACTGAAATACTTCCGGCGCTCCGCCAAAATCCTTAAGCATCGGGTTAACTGACCCTGAATACAACTCATCGCGCCGGCGCACCACCCTTTTCATCGAATCATAACGACCTTCGCGTTTGAGTCTTTCAAATTCACTGTGCGGGTTGAAGACAATCGCCGGATAAGTGAACCGACGTGCCTTGCGGCTGCTTGAAGGATGAACGCCGATAATGAAGAATGCTTCTTCTTTGAGACTGAAGCTAAAGCTCGTCGATGACGGATCGGAATCCACCCTTTTATCGTGCGTATATTTTTGTCGATCCAGGGCACCGAGCGAATTAAGCCGGGACCAAAACATTGTTTCAAATTCCGACTCTGAAGGCAACTCAGGGTCGCTGAAAATAACGGCCGCGCTATGGAAAGACTCCTTCGAGTCCCGGTACGAATCCACAAATCGATAAATGAATGAGAGGATCTTTTTATCATCTTGTGAGGTGCGCATATCCGAAGCGACCAGACATTTTACCTGATCGCGTGAGAGTGCGGCCTTGGCACCTATACATGGAAAGCCACGTGATCGTAAAAAACGACGGTATTCTTCAACTATCTCTGAGGTGTGTATCGATTTAATTCTTTGAGTTGACATAGGAGTCAATAATGGATGAGGCGAGATGAACCTCTGGTTTGAGATAGGGAAGCTCGTGTTTTGGCTTCTGCGTTTTAGCCGACGTCGCCGAATCAAGCTCCTTTAATTTCTTGAGGTATTTTCCTGCATTCTTAAAGTGTTCATATCCCTTCTTAAAGCTCCAATAACGAAATCCATTTTCATTATTCTTTCTGCTGATTAGAAACAGGACGTACCAATGATGGATTAATATCTTCCACGCCTGAAGCAGCGTGTTACCATTACCGTAAACATGATGTGGTTCTGCGCCACCTCCGTTGAACTCCAGGATCTTGAAGTTCTCCCCATTCTTGAGATCGTCCACGGAAGCACATTTGATATCATATCTTCCAAAATAAAAGTAATAGGCATGATGGCTGAGCTTATCAAAAACACTAAGTAACCTGTCGTCCTTCTCATGTTCAAGACTGATCAGCTGTCCTCCCCTGCTCAGGTTCAGCGCATGACTCAAAATATACCGCTCCCCATCAGGAATAATCATATCGAGATTTCTTGCGTGCTTGATCTTCATTTCATCGCGTCTGAAACGTACCCTTGAGTACGACTCTATTAATTGTAATAGAGTTGAAGTCCCATCGCCGGTTACACTAAGACACTCCTTTTTTACGAAGCCCGTGATCTTGCCTTTGGCGGCTCCAGGAAGACGATAATAAAAAACGCTCACTTCCAGTGGATAGTCTACAAACTCCTGCAGGAGGTAATCAACACTCATTCGCCTGTGGTAGTCGTAAAGCTCTCCAAACGACTCGATCTTGCGAAACATCAGTCCCATTCTTCCTACGTCGGGCTTTACCGCCACGGGAAATGACAATTCGTTTGTCATTATTTTCTCAAGTTCGAAGATGGGCGTCTTGCTTTTGACGCAAAAAGTCTTCGGATAGCTGTTGCGCGGAAGCTGATCGTACATTTCTTTTTTTGTTTCCCCATCGAAGCCGCCGAAGGTGAGCGTAGGATTCGACGCTGTAAAAAACCAAAATGAACGAGCGCGCCAGCAGAGCCACAACCAGACTGGTAATATGGGGATGTACTTGATGAACCAGTGCCAGCTTTCCCAGTGAGTGACCCGGTATACACTGTCCCTAACAAAGAGGATGGCGTCTGATACGGTCGAAAGAGTCCTAATCACGTGGTATACTTTATTCCGCAAATGACATTGTAAAAAACATGCCAGCAATTTCCTCCCTAGGTCAACCTTAACCTGCATAAAATACTGTGAATTATTACTTCAAAAGAGAACAAAGAAGCAGTGGCTGGTGTGTAGATATGTGGAACCGGATGTGTTGCGAAAAATACCCAGTCCTACAAGTATGATGGTTGGCGTTGTATTGTTATTTGGATTTCTTACGAGCCACGTTTCTCTTAAAAAGATCTGAAATCCATGATCCGATTTTTGAAGGCTTGTTGCCAGACGGATCCCCGACAAGAAATCCATAAGGCTTAAGGGGCTCAACGTGATCGCACACGATTTTGATTATTCCAAGAAGCGGTATGAATAATATTGTTCCGGCTATTCCCCAAATCAACCCGCCGCATACTATTATGACGATGGTCGCCATAGCACTAAGGTTAACCTCACCTCCGACGACATAAGGTTCTATGAAATAGTTGTCCACCGCCTGAATAACAATCACCAGAATTGCAGTCCATATTACCGGCTGATACGAGTCCTCGGTAACGATAGCCATTAACACCGGAAACATCGAACCGACGATTGTTCCAGCATAAGGAATTATGGTGAGCAGGGAGGCTACTGCCGCAAGCAGCAATGCATTCTTTATACCGATGATCAATAAACCTATAGTATAGCAAATAAAAAGAATAACAATTGAGTAGCT
>DASVBA010000391.1:0-3893 GCA_036376095.1 Chryseolinea sp. | reverse complement strand
TTCAATCCTGAAACCATTTTTCAAAGGCTCAAGAAGACAGGTGATCCCTTCAAGGATTTGTTCAGAAAAAAGGTTAGTGCTGCAGCTTTGCTGGAACGATTGGAAGAGAATTATTCGTTTCTTTTTTGACACTGTCCTTTCCTCTCTGAAACTCGTGACTCCATTCCTATTGACCAAGCCTTATAAAATTGAGAAGCCGCTCGGGATGACAGCCGTCCATGGGGTAGCGTTTCAGTTCTTACTTTTTCCTTAACAAATCAAATACATGTGTGTACTTAATTGTAAAACTCCGGTTATTAGCTTCTCCGCCTGTATACACATCGTTGTACACGATGAACAGTCCGGTATTTGCCTGCTCAAGCAAATTGAACCGTACGTTGAATGACCAAAGGTCTTCTTCACTGTTGTACTGAATAAAACTCTGAAGATTAATGCGGGGTTTGAAGGAATAGGTAATTCTTGCTCCGAATATAGTAGCTACAAAATCGCCGCCTGGTAAATTGACATCATTTACGGCAAGACTATATTCGGAGTTGAATTTGTCACCCACCCGAATACCTAGAGTGCCTGTATTTAAATAGCGTGTTCCTCCGAACGAACCACCCAAAATTGACCTGGTGCTGACGTAGACAGGTTTGCTCATGTTGGTCATCAGCACAAGTTGGGCCTCCTGATGATGATACGTTCCGGTTGGAACAAATATATCGTCGGAAATTTCAAAAGGTGTAACCACTCCTTCCGTGGTAAAGTTGATCCCCGTGTGAATTTCCATTCCATTTATCCAGACCCAGTGGTTGTCGACGTGCGTGTAACTGGTTTCCTGAAACCCGTTGAAATTCCAATAGCTACGGTAAGTTATGTGAGGACGTACTTCCAGCAAGCCGAACTTTCCATTCATACGTATCTGTTTAAAAATGTTAGCCTCCGGTTTGCGGTAGTTGGAGCGTAGTAAAAATCCAACCTCAGGATTAAAACCCTGACCTACCTCTGAATACCCCAATGAAGAACGGAGTCCATTCCATTCATAACTCGCGAGAATTTTGAACGCCGTTTCGTTTGACACCGTGTCCGGCGTCTGCGTCTGAGCATAAAAACCGGATATAGTGGCTTTCTTACCGATTCCCCATTTGCCGTCGACTGCGTAGGTACGGTTGTAGTCATTGTCGGCCTCGCCCATGCCTTCACGATTTACAAAGATGGCGCCGATGGATGACCGTTGGGCCAGCTGTTGGTTGACACGTGCAACGGTAAAGTTGTTCTTTTGGATTTCAAGTTCACTTACATCATCCGTGAACAAGTTTAAGAACCCAATGTTGGTGTTTTTGATTTTTCCGGAGAGACGCGCACCACCGATGATGGGTACGATTTCTCCCTCGGGTCCGATTCCAATCCGGCGACTGAAAAAGAGATCAACCTCGCCAGGGCTGCCGACTGAAAACTGGCCGGCATTCTCCAGGAAGAACGGACGCTTTTCCGGGAAGAATAAATTGAACCGGTCGAGATTCACTTGTTCCTGGTCCACTTCCACTTGTGCAAAGTCAGTATTGTAGGTGAGGTCCAGCGTGACGGCCGGAGTAATGCTGTACTTTATATCGGCGCCGAATTCCGGCTCTAGTTTAGTCTCAGAAGGATCTGCGTTGAAATCTCTCGATGCGCGTCCCAGCACATAGGGGATGAGTTTTAGATTACCCGGACTTTGAAGGTTCAATCCTGTCAACGTTCCTTCAAGTGATAACCGCTTCAGATCAAACTGTATTGGCAGCGGTGCCCAATAGGCGATCTCGTTCGTTTTGCGAATGTTGCGCTGAAAATTTACTCCCCAAACCTGGTCCTTGCCGGAGGCGAAACGCAACGTTCGCAGGGGTATGGCGAACTCGGCACTCCATCCAAAGTCACCCACCAATGCTTTGACGGTCCACGACGCGTCCCAATTCAAATTGAATCCGCCGATCACGCCTGATTGTAATCGAGCCACTGAAAAATTACCCTGCCCTTCATTATCAACCTGTCCGTCGTATTCGATACCAAGAGAGTTGGTTCCGAAGATGAATCCGTTTTGACCATCGTGGTAAGTATCAAGTATAAAAAGAAAACTGTCTGTGTTGTCCAGGGTAGCATCTCTGCGTGCGTCAGAGACAACAAGCCGTTGGGGTTCGGCGTCATAACATACGACCGACAAATAGAAAGTGGTCGTCGTATATCCTATGCGGATCTCCGTTTTTTCCGAGGCGGGAAATCCCGCGTTGGGTTTTGTTTGCCAGAGTTGATCGATTGGCGTTACTGCTTTCCATACTTCATCCTGGAGAACTTCGCCATCGATAACCGGATCCGTGTTAAGACTGGTTGACTGTGCTGTAGGTCTTTTCGTGACGTCCGGCATATTCACGACGTCCTGCGCAGCGATTTCCCCAACACTCAGCACCAGAACAATTTGAAAATAGAGACGTCTTGTTATCTGGCAAAGGGCCATGCTGTCCTGAAACTTTAATTAACGTACAATTTAGAGATTAGAGATTACATGTAAACACCGCTTGTGTAAGCGCATGGAGCAGCATTTTTCATCAAGTGCCTGGCATACCGATAAGAATACTATGGTAAAATGTCCTATATTAGGAAGGTCATCAAGAATTTAATCTATATGCCATCCTACGAAATAGAGATAATTCTGAACCGCCAGTTGGCCGATTGCCTTTCTATTCCGGTTTTTATTACCGACACGCAGGGTAATCTCATTTTTTATAATGAACCCGCAGAGGAATTATTGGGACAAAGATTCGAAGAAACCGGTGAAATGCCCGTAGAAGTATGGGGTACCATCTTTACGCCAACGGATGACAACTCCATAATCATACCTCCCGAAAAATTGCCATTGGTTAAAACACTTCGAGACTGTTATCCGCATCATGACACATTCTGGATCAGAAGCATTAAAGGAAATAGGGAGAAAATATCCGTCACAGCCTATCCTATTATCGGAAGAGAAAACAAATTCCTGGGTGCCGTAGCCATTTTCTGGAAGACCAAGTACAATGAAAATTAATATATGTGGCGTTCGTGGTTCCATACCTACAACGGCACCTGAAAATCAATTTTATGGAGGGCAAACCTCCTGCTCCCTTGTATCGGAGGATGACGACCTCCTGGTGCTTGATGCAGGTTCCGGAATTCAAGCATTCAATATTAAAAACACTCCTCACAATAAACGTGTTGACGTTCTGCTGACACACCTTCATTTAGATCATATCCAGGGCCTTGGTTTTTTTAAACCGCTTTTTATGCCTGACCTGGAAGTGCATATCTGGGGTCCTGCAAGTACTCAGAGCCTCCACTCGCGGATTAGCCGCTATCTTTCTCCACCGTTGTTCCCCGTACTGGTTCGTGACCTCCCGTGCAGCCTTAAGTTACATGAAGTGGGGAACGGTTCATTTGACATCGGACATTTCAAGATTCAATCATCTTTTGTGATTCACCCCGGTCCAACGCTTGGCTACCGCGTGGAAGGGAATAAATCCGTGTTCACCTATATTCCTGATCATGAACCGGCACTTGGCCGGCACGGGATAAATAAAGACACAAAATGGATTTCCGGATTTGATATTGCTTTGAATGCAGACCTGGTCTATCACGACGGACAATACACCGATCAGGAATATCCCACACGAAGAGGATGGGGACATTCAGGCATAGGCGATGCGTTGCAGTTTGCCGCGATCACTGGAGTAAAGCATTTGTTGATTGGCCATCACGATCCGGTCCGTACGGATTCTCAGCTTACAGATATCGAAGCTACGTTGAAGAAAAATAATTCGTTCGCGTTCAATTATGAATTTGCTATTGAGGGGAGACAGTTTGATTTGCCTTAAGAGCCAACCGTGCAGAATTTCCCCAACATT
>DASVBA010000383.1:0-10109 GCA_036376095.1 Chryseolinea sp. | reverse complement strand
GAAAGTAAGACGACACTAAAGATTACGCGCATGAGATTGGGAGGAGGTAGGAATTAGGAATTAGTTGTTCGACATAGGGCTGGGGTGGTGGTGATAACTTTTTTTATCGGCATCATTGAGCTGTAAAACTAAAAATACCTCTATGCAAATCAATCGCGGCATTGGGGTGATTTTTTTAGCTTAGAAACACTGCGTATAGCATCAAAAAACCAGGTGTTAACAACGATACGCGTCACACTCCGATATCGTAAAATATATAACTTAGCTAAGAATCAACCGCTGTCTTGAACAATATGAAAAATCTGCTTATCATTTTCTTGTTTTTCTGCCACATCATCTCATTCGGGCAAGATGCCCCTCGACTCGAGTTCTTTTGTGAGCTCAACGTCACGCTTGCCCCACCAATAGTTGTGGGTGAAACTTCACATGGCACACGAAGAATAATTAACATCACCGGGGGACAGGTAACGGGCCCAACAATAAAAGGCGAAATACTCGATGGTGGCGCGGACTGGCAAGTGCTTAGAAAAGACGGAGTAACGGAGCTGGAAGCCCATTACCAATTCCGTACGGATGATGGCGCAATTGTTTATATCAAAAATATCGGCCTGCGTGTAGCCACTCCCGACATAGCGGCACGGCTCGCAAAAGGAGAAAATGTGGATCCAGGTTCGTATTACTTCAGAACGTTACCTCGCTTTGAGGCTCCTGCCGGCAAGTATGAGTGGATCAATGACACGATATTTATTTGTACCGGTGAGCGCACGGCCAACTCCGTTGTGCTTAAGGTGTGGAGAGTGATGTAGCGATCTGTTTTTGCTAAACGATAATCAGCAAGTTCCACCGCCCAGCAACCTGACTACAGATTCCTAAAACCGATACGTTAACCTAAGTCCCGTTGACTGAGGATGAGTGTTGATCCCAAGAGAAACTACGTCTGGATTTCTTTTGTAAGCACGATACTTCTTGGTGCCAACGATAGTTAACGGGATCCCGGCGCCCACCATCACCGCCCCTGTACAACCCAGGACCGCACCAATGTTGTTATACTCCTTTTCGGGTTCCCCAGTGAACATGGTTGACATTGAGTCATCGAACTGACTGAGCTCAATCGCACCACCGGCAACTACCAGGATACCCCCGACAACGATCAAAAGAACTCCACCGTTCTTCATATTCTTGTACTTGGCTAATTTCTGTTCCTGAAGAGACTTATTCGGGTCGCCCTGACCGAAAGAGTGATGTGCTACTAACACCATGAGCCCGATAATTGCAAAGATTTTCGAATTCATAAAGTTCTTGGTTGAATTACTATTCGAAGATGGCATGACCCTTTCATCTTTTCTGACAGGATCCTTTCATTTATTGTCAAATTTTCGGCATTTGGCTGTGTCGGTACTGGCGACAACACACCAACGCATGAGCAACGCTACACAGTTGATGGCAACCCGCATTTTGTGATTCAATCTTGGATAAAAGATTGTTACCTTTATTCACCTCCAACTTCAATTTATTGACAAATGAACTTATTGTTTCGCAGCATAAGGTTTTGTTTGAGCTTACTGTTTGCTCTCTTAACCTTCCATTCAATTGGACAGTCATTAAAATCGAATTTGCTGGCCGGCGCGGCGACCGTTAACATCACTCCGTCGGTCCCTGTGCCCATGAGCGGCTATGCAAACAGGAGTGAACCTTCCAAAGGTGTGCACGATGAGATCTTCGCACGCGCATTCGTCTTCGACGACGGTGCGAACAAAGCTTGTATCGTCCAGGCGGATCTGATCGGCTTTTCATTTGAATTCGTGGACGAAATCAGAGCAGGCATAGAAAAGCAAACCTCGATACCTAAAGCAAACATAATGCTGGTTGCCGTGCACAATCACAGTGCGCCAACCACAGGGGCATACGGCGAATCTCCATCAAATGATCTTGCCACCTATTTGACCGAGCTCAAGAAAAAATTAGTCACCGTAGCCGTTGATGCATTTAAGCAACGCGCTGCTGTCTCGATTGGGTTCGGAAAAGGAACGTGTACCATGAACATTAATCGACGAGCCCGACACGCGGAAGGCGGAATTTGGCTGGGACGTAATCCTGACGGGGTTTGTGACCATGATGTGACAGTCGCGAGAATCGACGATGTCAATGCGAACGTAAAAGGCCTTTTTGTGAACTGGCCGTGTCATGCCACGGTAGGCGGACAAGAAAACTATTTGATCTCTGGCGACTGGCCCGGTTCAACCGCCCGTTATGTCAACAAACAGTATAAGGACGTACCGGTTGCAATTACGGCCGGCGCCTCCGGTGATATCAATCCGATCTACGGTCCGGCCAATGATTTTCGTGAAACGGATGCGATCGGCCTTGTCCTGGGCGAGGAAGTGGTCAGGGTTGCTGCAACTATTAAAACGCAAAAAACGGGGAACGTACAAACAATGCAACGCGAAATTGAAGTTCCGGGAAAGGAGAGAAGTGCTACCCGGATGCCCGGCGAAAAAATCGTTGCTGGCAAACCGGTTAAACTAAGATTTTCTGTAGTCAAAGTCGGCCATATCGTGTTCGCAGGAATTTCAGGTGAGTTAATGACATCCATCGGAATGAAAATCAAAAACGAATCGCCGTTTAATAATACAATCGTTCTAACGCACTGCAACGGCAGCAGCGGTTACCTCTGCACAGACGACGCCTATGCCGAGGGAGGTTATGAACCAATGGTATCGCGGACCATGCCCGGCACAGAAAAGATCATCATTGATACGTTCGCTGAGATGTTAAATGGACTGTAAGAATCTAATGAATTGACGCACTGACAAATGAATGGAGAAACAGATCTGACAAAAATCCTTAAAACACTAAAACCAAGGCAGGTGACGGGCGACTATGTATTCTGTATTGCTCAAGACCTTACAAAGCTCAACTTTAATGACATTGTTTTTTTCTTTCGGGAAGAGGAAGGGATTACCGTCGTTGTAAAAAAGGAAGTGGCAGACCAGTTAATGCTTAGGTACACTTTTGTGGCTGCCTGGATTACACTCACGGTTCATTCTTCCCTGGAGTCGGTTGGCCTGACCGCTGCGTTTTCTAAAGCCCTTTCTGAAAATGGAATAAGTTGCAACGTAGTTGCCGCGGTCAATCATGATCACATTTTCGTTCCAAAGAAAGATGGGAAGACAGCTCTGGAGGTGTTGACGAAACTTTCAAACACTTCCGGGAAATAATAGCCTACTTATAGAACAGTTCCTTTCTGGCTTTAGCGGACGGGGACCCGGATTTGTAAAAGGTGGTAACGAGGGTTGGATACCCCTTCTCGTTATATTCATACGAATAGGATTCAGGCACCAGTGATGGAAAAGCACAAGCCACGTAATTCACATCTTCCGTAAGCTTGTTATTGGCCGACAAATTTGTGAGCAAATAGTCGACATAACCCAAATTGTTAAACGGATTGATATGCTGATCATAGGTGTACTGACCATCACTGCAAAGCTGCGACCCTTTTGTTGTTTTGTCACTGACGATGTTGCCACCTTCATGGAAAAACTCATACTCAAAGCTTCCTCCATTTGAAAAGGTGTAAGCGACTTTCCCTGAATTGTCCGACTCATATGAAAAAATTGCCTCGGAGTTTATGCCTGAGGCAGAGTTCGTTTCGCTGATCTTTGAAACGCTGCCATCAGGTAAGTATGCGTAAGAATATACAACGTAGGGGGTAGCTTCTTCAGCCAGAAATCCATTTATTTTATCTACACGGTTGCTTACATAAGTAAATTCAAAATAACGAAGTTCTTTTAGTGTCCCGACGTCGGGGTTAAAGGTCAACACCGTGTATTTGCTGACCCTACCGTCGGCGTCATACTCATAGGTTACTTTCGTTTGAGGGTCAAATCCCAAACCATCCACGTCAAATGACTCAATATAATAATCAAGTTTCGGTTCGGTAGCCGTTAAGGGCAGGTCATCGTCCTGACAGGCTGCAAGAATGAAAGCTGTAAACAGGATCAGAGTGGAAATACGTCTTTTCATTATGCTGGAGAAGTCACTTTGCCTATACTGCCAAACGATTCGAATGGTTTCAGATCCATGTAACCTATTTGTTGGCATGGCAACTATGGCCACATTAGAATAATGAATGGAAATCAAGGCCTATCTGCTGTGGCTTTCCTGAATACTGGACGATGAGGGCTGACCCAAAACTTCTCCGACAACGATTTGGATGAATCTGTCTGGCTCTTCATGCATTGGGCAGTGTGCCGAATTATGAAATGCATAAAAACCTTTCCGGGGCGCCTTCAACACGTCGAGGTACTGTTTGGATAATTTGTGATTCACCGTATAATCATACTGGCCTGATAAAAAATAGACAGGGATTTCAAGCGTCGTTACAACCTTTGTTAAGTCGGTTGCGAAGAGCTCATTAACAAGTTTGGTCTCCATAAGCAAGGAATGTTTGGCGCGCCATACATTTATTTTTTCAGCCATGGTATAGGCCTTGCATCGCATGAAAGGATGAAATATTCCTGTTATTACAGATCTCATTGAACGCATGGTTCCAATACCAAGTTCATGCATGGTCTTGTCCCGAACCTGAGATCTAAAATAGGAGAATAGCGCTTCGTCAGACTCGTCTGCCCGGCACTGTTTTAGCTCTGCAACTCTGTGCTCGTTGCCTGCATAAGTATACTCTTCTATCATCTTGTAGTATGCAATCTTTTCCGATTCGCGCTGATTCGAAATTTGTGATACACCCATATATGAAAAGAACAATTCAGGAGCCGCGTATGCGACCTGAATTCCTATGAGTGATCCCCACGAATGTCCCATCAGATAGATCTTATCAACGCCAAATCGCTGGCGTAAATAGCGTGTTACCTCAATTGCATCTGCTATGAGTAGCGCGACTGTAATATCTTTAACAGGAACATCGGGATTAAATGAAAGACCTGCGCCTCGCTGTTCCCAATAACAAACCGTAAAATGCTTCTCCAATCCCGTAGGATAGCCATCGTTGAGAAAATAGGTCGGCATGCCAGGGCCTCCGTGTAAAAAGAGCAAAACGGGATTGTTTTTGTTACTGCCCCTGATAAACATTCCCTGCCTTACGTTACCAATAGTTACCCATAGTTTTTCGCTGATCGAATTCTTAACCACCTTTCCATGCTCATCGACAACCGGAGCTGGTTTGCCGGGGCTGTAAACGAACAACAGTCCAACAAGAATGAGCAGTATAGTAAATGTCATTAACATGATGCGGACTCCGTTGCGGATGCGAGGATAGGCCAATAACAGTTTTTTATTCGTACCGGACATTCATTCCATGGTCTTTAGATAGCCTCGCCAATCCACTCAATACTATTCACTCTTCAGCGCTTCTACCGGGTTTGTTCTTGCCGCAAGCACTGACTGATACCCCATAGTGAGCAACGCTAGTAGAAATGTGATCATGCCGGCAGCCAAATAGATCCACCAGCTGATCGACGTTTTATAAGCATAATCCTGAAGGTACCATTGAATCCCGTAAGCAGCCAACGGTGCGGCCAGGAGAAATCCCCCGAGAATGAGTTTGCCGAAATCGCGTGTAAGCAACAAGATAATATTGGACAGGGATGCGCCCATTACTTTTCGTATTCCAATCTCTTTGGTTCTCTGCTCCGCCGTGTAGGCGGTCAGTGCGAACAGGCCAAGGCACGCAATGATTATAGCCAGACAGGCAAATAATGCAAAGATCTTACCCACTCTTGCCTCTGTATTGTAGAGCGTCTGAAAATTCTCATCCAGAAATGAATAATGGAAAGGCTCACCGGGCGCCAATTCTTTCCATTTTTTTTCCAGACTGCTGATGACCTGCTGAGTATTATCGGTTTCATAGCGGAAAGCAAGCGAACCATGGCTGGCGCCGAAGAACAGTCCGAGCGGCGATACTTGTTCACGTAACGATTCGTAATTGAAGTCTTTCGACACGCCAATGATCTCCCATGTTTCCAACTTGCTTTGATCTTGTGAACCATCCGCGTTGTCGTGAAACAAAGAGATCTTGCTCCCAACCGGACTACCAGTGAAACCAAATCGCGCAATGGCCGCTTCGTTCAGAATGACTGCGTTGGAATCAGACGGGAAATCGCGTGAAAAATTCCGCCCTTCAACAATTTCAATTCCTAGCGTAGGCACGTAGTCGTAGTCAACCGACCATTTTTCGGCATTGATAGAGTTTTCAGGCAATGGTAATGATCCATACCTCCACATCAACGGCGTCTTTCTCGCAGACCCTGGTCCCGGAAAATAGGAAGATACTGTTCCGGCTTTAACCATATTCGACTTCACCATTTCATCCTTTATCGACGACAACCGATTGCCTACGTTCCTAACATCTTTAAGCAGTATAACCTGCTCCTGATCGAAGCCGAGCTTCTTATTCTTCATAAAGCTCATCTGCTGATACAAAGCTATTGTGCCGATGATGAGGAAAATGGAAACCGTGAACTGAAATACAACCAGGCCGCTTCGCAGGAACGACGATCGGTTGCCTGTCAGCCTACCCTTCAAGACCTGCGCCGGTTGAAAGGACGATAATACGACACCGGGATAGAGGCCCGAGAAAATTCCTACCAGTAACGCTGCACCAAAAACTAGAAAGCCTAACGAACGATTTTCAAAGGGTACTTCCAGGTTCATGCCAGTAAGCGAGTTAAAAAATGGAAGCACCATGTCGGTAAATGCCAGAGCAAAAACAAAAGCGATCAGGCTGAGAATTGTGGACTCACCCATAAACTGAAGGGCAAGTCTTATTCGTCCGGATCCCATCACTTTACGAATACCTACTTCACGCGCGCGCCTCGCCGAACGGGCTGTGGTGAGGTTCATAAAGTTAATGCAGGCAATGATCAACGTAAAGACTGCGACGGCGCCGAACAGGTAGACATAGTCGATGTCTCCGTTTCCTTCCAGCTCATTCCGAAGGTGAGAATGAAGGTGAATGTCTGTCAACGGTCGTATGCGGAGTGTGAGTGTGTTCCCGGCTGACCTAAAGTTGTTAATAAATGAAGATCCCAACACCGATTCTGCATTTGGCAACAGGTACTTGTCAACTATCCCAGGCAACTTCGCCTCGAACGCTTTCGGATCAGTTCCAGGACGTAGTAACACGTAGGTATTGTAGGGTCCGCCAATCCAATTTCCGCTTTTCGATTCATCCAATCCCTCCATTGACAGAAACATCCGGAAATGAAAATGACTGTTCTCCGGAAGATCTTTCACTACACCGGTAACTTTGTATAATGTTTGATTGTCTTTCATTAGCGTCTTTCCCAGCGCATTTTGATTGGGGAAAAATTGTTCTGCACACCTTTCAGTGATCACCATCGAGTAAGGTTCTTTCAGGGCTGTCGCCGGGTCGCCGTGTATAAATGGGATGGTAAAGATCCTGAACACGTCATTGTCAGCGTACACAACGCGCGATTCAACCGTGTTCTCGACGTCGCGTTTAAACTGAAAAGAGCCCATATACCGGAAACGAGCGGCAGCCTCCACTTCAGGAAAATCGCTGACGAACACTTCTGCCATCGGGGGGGTAACGGCCGCGTTATACGTTCGCACCCCGGCCATTTGAAGGTCCCAGTCAACGCGCACAATCCGGTCGGCGTTTGTATGAAAGCGGTCATAGCTTAACTCAAATCGTATAAACAATAAAATTACCAGGCACACGGTGATGCCGATCGTAAGGCCGATAACGTTAATGAGTGAGTAAAACCGAAACTTATAAAGGTTTCGGAAAGCGATGATTAAGAAGTTTTTTAACATACCATTCTCTATGTCGATTCAATAAGAGCTTCTACTTGTCAAATGACATGCCAGCGGAATAATCATTCGCGTGCGACTCAATTTAAGAGTGTATTTGAAACTGAACTATGTTCAAAATCAGGAAATGCCGATCATTTTCGGACAAAGAATCCATCCAGAAAAAAATCATAGATGATTTTTGTCAGGTTGTGAAAACCGCTTCATTGAGTTCACGTTTTTCCATAAAAGATTGATGTTAGTTACGGTCGATGTCAATCATGATCATAGAAGACATTTGTCATGTCTATGGTCAAACGAGAGCGGTATATTTTTAATAAAAAATATGAAAAAGGAAATGCAACAACATGGCCCTAACAGCGCTGTGTACGGCTTAGGGTTTATTGGCGCAGTCATCTACTACGTTTCGACAGCAACCGGTTTCTGGATGGGTGTGTTGGGGATTCTGAAGGCGTTTGTTTGGCCCGCATTTCTGGTGTACGAAGCGTTGAAGACGTTACAGGGATAAGCGTTAACCTGACGCTTTGATGGTGGAATAATTGAAAAGGCTTTCTGAATAATCAGCTGAGCCGTTGCAAAAAAAATGTGGTTGGCAAAAACCAACCACATCATTCAACATTTCACAATGAACTGTTATTTCTTTGCCTGACTCCATGGAGGAGTAATGTGATTCATCCGGGAATAGGCGATCAGCTGGCCAAGGTGTTCATTGGTATGTCCCAATGCGATCAATGCTGCCGACATGCCAGTAAATTCACCCGGGAATGGGAATTCCACTTTCTGGGAAAGCGACGCGTCCGAAGTATTCTTAATAGCGTTTACAATGACCTCGTAGGACCTCTTGAGTTCAGCGGTTAACGCATCTTTAGTCTTTAGATCTTTCTCTAGTGTTTCCATTTTAACACCGTCAGGAATTTTGCCACCTAACTTGGAGGCAAAGAAATAATTCGCAGACACGATATGCGCCAACACTTCTGCGACAGACCGCACTCCGGTTTCAGGAGCCCAGGAATATTTGTCGGCGGGAATTGCCGCTGCTAACATCGTGACCTGACCAGATAAATAACTGAGACTGCCCGAGGTTTCTTTTTGAAATTGTCCCTGACCGAAAGTCTGCAGGGATAGCGCCAATAGGGCGACGATTAATACGTTTTTCATAGGGTTTTTGCTTGGGGTTAAATTGAATGGCGAAGTTAAAAAATCATCACGCATCTACCTCAGAAAATTCAGTTTAATGTGAAGTTATGCCCGCAATTTATTTCTCGCCTTCGAATGCTATTAAGTCAACAGACAATTTCCACCTGATTGTTGATATATTGATTGTTGAAATATTGAGTGTTGCCTGCCCGAGCGCGGTACTGACGTTTGTCTTGCGGCGAATAATACGCAACAATCAATAATCCCGCGCACGTCGGGCAAGCAATAAGTCAACAATCAAGGAGGATGTGCAACCTTTCAGGATGTAGACTAAATAGTTTCCGCACTCAAGTCCCTGAAGGGGATTTAGGGGTATTCAAAAATCAACCACATACTTCTTTCTGTATTCCAGCGGACTATAATGCGTTACTGCCTTGAATTGCCGGTTAAAGTTGGATAAGGTGTTGAATCCACTGTCGTAGCATACCTGGGAAACCGTCATCTTTTGACCAGTAAGCAGCTTACAGCTATAACCGATCCTGATCTCGGTTAAAAAGTCGGAGAACGTTTTATTCGCGTGAACTTTAAAATAACGGCTAAACGAAGTCGGACTCATGTTCGCAATAGCAGCCACATCGTCAAGGCTGATTTTCTCCCGGAAATTTTTCATGACGTACGCGTGTACGCGGTTCATCCGGTCTGTCTCTGTTTCCTTCATGGAGTTCGAGTACCCTTCGCTGGCCAACAGTTTATACTCCGAAGAATTCGCCATAATGTTCAAAAGGCTCAGCAACATCAGAACGCGATCAAAATCGCTCACGCTTAGCATACTATGCATTATACTTGTCATTTGCTGGGACGTCTCTCCGTGGATTTCCATTCCGCGTTGCGCTTTCTGAAAGAGTTGTTTGATCTTATACATCTCGTTCTTCTGAAGAAAATCCTTTCCCAAAAAATTCTCCGGAAAATAGATAACAATACCCTCGGTCATGAGCTCATGATTGTCCCTAAAATATTCATGATCACTTTGCCATAGATGAGGCAGATTGGGACCGGTAAAGGCCAGGTCACCGTCATTAAATGGACTCACGTGATCACCGATGAATCGCGTTCCCGTTCCTTTTACGACCAGAAACAATTGATACTCAGGATGGAAATGCCAGTTGGGATCGAAGTACGGC
>DASVBA010000373.1:0-2599 GCA_036376095.1 Chryseolinea sp. | reverse complement strand
CTCAATACCTCACCACCCCTCAGCACCTTAAATGAAATACTGTCAGACTTCGCATTTGCTGAATCCTTGCGCTGAGCCTGTACGATGGAAACAAGTTCGTCATTGTATTGAATGGGTATATTGTTTACTTCAATAATCTTGTCGTCTTTCTTAAGACCCATCCGGCTGGCGACGGTGTTGTCTACAACCTTATAAACCAGAGGCGGGACGCGCACGCCCAAGAAGTTAACCGGGCTTGACTTCTTATTAAACTTCTGAATAAAATCTGCAGGAATGGGAATATCAATGATCTCTCCGTTGCGCTCAACAGTATATGTACCATCAGTGCTTAGCAAGGTTTGAAGGTTGATAATTTCCTCCAAATACTTAAAATCCTGACCGTTTATCTTAATGATCTTATCGCCCGTCTTTAACCCAATGCTTTCTCCGATCGGTCCGACGTCAAAGCCACCATGCTTATTAACTTCGTCTTTTAATGTGTAGGTGTCTCCAAGTGCGTACGTTAAACCGATGAAGATCATCACGCCTACCACCACGTTGACAAATATTCCTCCCAGCATCACGATCAACCGCTGCCATGCGGGTTTCGCACGGAATTCCCAGGGCTGAGCCGGCTGTTTCATAGCTTCTGTGTCCAGCGACTCATCAATCATTCCTGAAATCTTGACGTATCCCCCCAACGGAATAGCGCTTAGCGCATATTCAGTCTCACCCTTCCTGAAAGACCATATTTTTGGGGGAAATCCGATAGAAAACTGTTCCACCCGCATTCCAAAGTACTTGGCTGCCAGCAAATGGCCCATTTCATGAACAGCTACTAAAAACGACAGACTCAGTAAAAGCTGAGCCAACATGATCATCCAATCCATTCTCTTACTCCTTTTATTGTTTGTAGCCGGACTTTACGGCTACCCTATAACTGTTTTTACCGATTAACAAGTTCAAAAGCCTTTATTCGTGTCTCTTTGTCAGTATTAACGTAATCATCGTACGCCGGACTCTTTATGTAATGCATTCTTTCCAGGCATTTCTCCACGATATCTGACATTTCGAGGAATCCGATCCTATCCTTCAAAAATTCGGCCACAGCCACTTCGTTGGCCGCATTTAAGACACAAGGCATGTTTCCAGCCCGTTCCAGCGCGTCAAAAGCCAGCGCAAGATTACGAAAAGTTTCGGTATCCGGTTTTTCAAATGTGAGGGTCGGGTAATTTGTGAAATCAAACCGCGGAAAATCAGATTTCAAACGATTTGGGTAGGCCAGCGCGAACTGGATCGGTAAACGCATATCAGGAAGGCCGAGCTGGGCCTTCATCGAGCCGTCCTCAAATTGAACCAGTGAATGAATTATTGACTGCGGATGAACAACCACCTCCACCTGCTGCGAGTTAAGTCCAAATAACCACTTGGCTTCAATTACCTCCAGGCCTTTGTTCATTAACGAGGCAGAATCAATAGTTACCTTCGCGCCCATGGTCCAGTTAGGATGTTTAAGCGCCTGACCTTTCGTGATGGATTTCAGATCACTTTTCTTCTTTCCTCTGAACGGGCCACCGGATGCCGTTAACACTATCTTCTCGATCTTATTGTGGAACTCACCCATCATGCATTGAAATATCGCCGAGTGTTCCGAATCAACAGGATAAATATTAACACCTTTTTCCCTTGCAAGCTTCGTTATCAACTCACCGGCAACAACGAGTGTTTCCTTATTTGCCAACGCAATTGATTTGCCGGCTTCAATAGCCTTGATCGTTGGTCTCAATCCCGAATAACCGACGAGCGCAGTAAGCACAAGATCGATCGTATCCATCTGCACCACCGACGAAAGCGCGCTCTCACCCGCGTAAACTTTCACGGGCTCATTCTTCAATGAGTCCTTGACGATTTGGTAATGTTCTTCATTTACGATTACAACCGCATTAGGTTTGAACCGTTGGGCTTGTTCAATCAAAAGGTCGGCGTTGTTCTGCGCACTCAATACTTCCACTTCAAAAGCATCCGGTTGGGCAGCAATAACCTCCAGCGCCTGTGTGCCTATCGATCCCGTAGAACCCAAAATTGCGATCCTCTTTCTCACTGTAAAACAAATTCTAAGGTTATGCTAAACTTGAAAGAGCATCGGCGATCTTTCGGTCATTTGATAATCTGGGTACTTTGTTCTGCCCGCCGAGCTTTCCGACTGACTTCATATAGTCGATAAAAGTATTTCTGCGAACGCTGTTAACACGGAGCGTTCGAAGAATGTTACCGGTTATCAGATCATCGTAATAAACATTCAGTTTACGCAAATGTTTATCAAGTTCCAATGAAAATGCATCGAGGTCTTTTGGCTCCCGGGCGAATTCAATGATCCATTCATGATGCGGTAGTCCATCGGACGGTGTCACCTGCGGCGCAACCGTGAACTCCACCAACTCCACATCGGCATATTTTTCCATCGTAAGCTTCATCGCTTTTTCCACCTCTTCCCCTATCACGTGCTCGCCAAATGCTGAAATGAAGTGTTTGATCCGGCCCGTTACAATCAGGCGATACGGATTTT
This sequence comes from Chryseolinea sp., assembly GCA_036376095.1. Lineage (GTDB taxonomy): Bacteria > Bacteroidota > Bacteroidia > Cytophagales > Cyclobacteriaceae > Chryseolinea. The sequence goes on along the minus strand of DASVBA010000373.1, from coordinate 54 downwards.
TTGAAACAAACTTAACGGTATCTCCGATTGAATATCCCCACAAACCTGCATTGC
>DASVBA010000371.1:0-8658 GCA_036376095.1 Chryseolinea sp. | reverse complement strand
CTATGATCATACATGGGCCCTTGACATTATTCAGCGCTTTCGAAGAAGCTGCAGTTTGAGTTGGAATGAAATATTGAGTATTCAGCGGAAACGCTCCAGTCTTCTTCAAGGCATGGAATTCCTCGTCCATCGAGTCCTCGTGTTTACGGTACGTCATAAAAGCGCTTATCGCCATCGGGCTGTCGAGATAAACGGGAAATGAAGGAATTCTATTTGAATGGAACAGCTCAGCCAGGTGATAGATGATTTGTTGAGCTCTGCCGATCGCAAAACTTGGTACCAGCATCTTTCCGCCAGCCTTGCATGTTTCAAGAATGATCGCTTCAAATTCTGCAATAGTTTTGTCGTATGGTTTGTGGTCACGGTCGCCATACGTGGACTCCAAGAACACGAGGTCTGCCTTATCGAAATGCTCAAATGGTTTCAAAAAAGGTAACGTGACAGGACCTAAATCTCCCGAGAATACAACGGTCTTCTTCTTTCCATTTTCTATTACTTCCAGCTTGATGCTTCCGGATCCCAGCATGTGTCCGGCTTCAATCCAGGTTGCGGTAATGCCTTCCGCCACTTCAATCGGTGTGTTTGTTACTACCGCGCGAGATAATTCCTGCATAATCTCAACGTGTTCTGTAGTATACAACGCCTCGGCCAGCGGCTCGCCCTTCTTCCAGAATTTTTTGTTCTTTCGAACGGCGTCGGCTACTTGTAGGCGTGCAGAGTCCAGTAATATAATCTGCGAAAGCTCAAGTGTTTCGTCTGTACCGTATATAGGTCCGTCAAAACCAAATTTAACGAGAAGCGGAACGCGCCCGGTGTGATCGAGATGCCCGTGTGTTAAAAGAACTGCGTCGATATCCTTGACTCTGGCACCTTGTGGTAGTTTGTTCTTTGCTTCGGATGCTTTCCCCCCCTGGAACATTCCGCAGTCTATCAATATGTTCGCATTATCGGTTTGAACGAGGTAAGCCGAGCCGGTTACTTCACCGCCTGCAGCGCCATGGACTTTTATCTTCATAAGTAAATTATATTGAACCTAATGTTACTCCCGCCTAACGTCGATTGACCTTCTAATATTTCAGGATATTATACGCAGACCGCTATCGCTAAAAGAAAATTAACACTTTCAGATGTTTGTAACAATGTATTTGGATTCTTTATTGCGTTAGCGATTGTAGCGGAAACCGAAGTGGCATGCGGGCAGGACGTTGCAGCCCCGAACGTCAGGGGAAGTCTAAATCATAAGCTAACGTCACTATGAATTCTACAATTCAACTTTCGGTCCCTTTTCGATCCATTACTAACCACCAAACAAGGATAGTCAATTTAGAATGCAGGGCAAAAATGTTATTTTTACTAAATGTCCTCCCTGTTGCCTGGCTACGAATACGATATTTTTATTTCTTATCGCCACAATGATAATCTAAGTGGGTGGGTCACGGAATTCGTTAATGCGTTGCAGGAAGAGCTGGCAGCCACTGTCAAAAAGCCCCTGTCCATTTACTTTGATAAAGATCCGCGAGACGGATTACTAGAAACACACAACGTTGACAAGAGTCTGGAGGGAAAACTCAAATGCCTCATCTTTATCCCCATTATCTCTCAAACATATTGTGACACAAATTCATTTGCTTGGAAACACGAGTTCTGCATGTTTAATAAAATCTCACAGGTGGATACCTATGGACGAGATATTAAGCTGAGCAACGGAAATGTAGCGAGCCGTATACTTCCAATAAGAATTCACGACATCGATCCTGAAGACAAAGCGCTGCTTGAAAACGAACTGGGCGGTGTACTTCGTGCTGTGGAGTTTATTTTCAGGTCACCCGGAGTTAACCGACCATTGAACACCCATGAAGAGCATCCCCAGGATAATCTCAATAAGACATACTATCGTGATCAAACCAATAAAGTAGCCAATGCAGTAAAGGAACTTATCCATGCGCTCCATAAAACGTCGCACGGTCACTTACAACCTTCGATGGTGAGTCCAGATCTTATACACGATAGCTCTACACGCAGGAAAGTTGGTTGGACTGCTTTTACCCTGTTGGGCGTCCTGCTTTTGGGATTCGTATACTTCAATTGGTTTTATCGGGGATCACTCGCCCCAACCGAAAAATCGATCGCAGTTATTCCCTTTAAGCTAATTGGCAGCGATCAGGAAGGAAAATATTTCGCTGAGGGCGTTGCTGATGCGTTGATCAATCATCTGCATGGTATCCAAGACCTAAAAGTACGTTCCCGGACCAGCGTTGAAAAGTATGCCGGATCGGAGAAGACAATTCTGGAAATCGGGGAGGAACTAGACGTACAGTATATTCTGGAGGGAAGCGCGCAAAAATACAAGGACGATATTCGGATCATTGTCCAACTCATCAACACAAAAACAGATGAACATATCTGGTTTAAAGAGTACAATGAAAAATTCGACGATATTTTCAAGGTCCAAAGCGAAATCGCATTGAACATAACTTCCGAGTTGAATATCAAACTTGCGGACTCTCAAAAGCAGAAAGTACAAAAAGTCCCAACACAGAATACTGAATCCTGGGATCTATACTTGCGAGGAAAAGAGTATCAACGAGACTATTGGAGGTATTTTAAACCCGCTGACTCAAAGGCTGCAATGAATTTTTATAAGCACGCAATTGAAAAGGACCCTGAATTCGCGTTAGCCTACGTCGGATTTGCTTCTGCTGGCGGCGGCTTTATCTCACACGATTCGATAGTGTTATTGCTCAAAACCGCCATCAAACTCGATCCCGACCTCCCTGATGCATATGAACATCTTGGACTACATTATCTCTATAATACACGCGAATACGATAAAGCTATTGAGCACATTCAAAAAGCAATTGACCGGGATTCACGTCAAAACTTTCTACTGTCACTTGGAAGAGCTTATGCCGGAAAAAGGAACCATGTAAAAGCGTTGTCAAGTTATAATCTTGCGTTTAAAAACGAGAGATCAGAATTTTATCCCATGCTTCTTCTCGAAACAGGTGTTTCCTACTTGAACATAGGCGACTTCGTTCTTGCTGAACGTTTCGTCGAGGGTGCTTTATCCTATGAGCCAGACAATCTGGGGTTTCTTATTACAATGGTACAAATCCAACTTCATGGAGGAAATTACGAGGGAATGTTTCAGACTTTGAACCGATCACTGTCTGTCCGCAAAGAAAACGACGAGTTGTTTTTATTTCTCGGCACATACTATTTACTAAAAAAGGATTTTGCGAAGTCTGAGAAAACGTACCGGCAATTTTTCTCCCGCGAGCATAGAATTTCGTTTTTGACTATTAATGAGAAAATGTCATTCGCACACGTGCTAAAAAAATTAGGAAAGGATCAGGAAGCTGCAAGTGTTGTTCGCCAAGTGAGAACTGTTCTGGAAGAAGCGAGAACTCAAGTCGGATATGAATTGCAATATATCCAGGCGAAGACATTCGCTTTTCATGGTGACAACGCCAAGGCTGTAGCTATTTTACGCGAGTGGGAACCTAGGAGGGGTGAACAGTTTTGGATGATCTATGACCCTTTGTTTGAAAGTCTCCGTGATGATGCTGAGTTCAAAAAGCTTGCGGAGAAACTAAGGTCTGATTTAGGCACATTGTCCAAGGAGGCAGAGACGCGACGATTGAAAGGCGAATTTCCAACGTTAGGTATGATTCAACGCAATTAGTATCCTTACGCTGCACAAAGAACAGCTCCTAATAAGAATTCCCGTTGAGACCAGTCAATAAAATTGTTATGTCGATTTAGTTCTTACATAAGGTACTGGGACATGAACGTCAGTACGTAAAGCTTCAAAACGATGTCTGACGTCTCTTTCATAGTCCTCGCTGGTAGGCTTCGGCCATATATCCCTTTACTTCTTCATTAACATCTTCCTTTGCCATCATTCGGAAGTAGTGGTTGAATTCTTTCTTGCCCGAGGGACTTTGTACGACCTTGTGAAAACAGAGACTATCCGTGTAAGCACGCTCAAATGGAAAGACGATATCTATAAAACTTTTGCGTGGCGCGACATAAGCGATCCCCTTTCTTTTCGTGCTAATGACGATCATATTCCTGGCTCCGCGGACGCTTATATCTCCTATCCCCTTATACTGCTTCACAAAATGATCAAAATTATTCCGGATCTCGGGAGCTTTGCCTTTGAACCAGTCCGTCAGGGACCTTGACTTTGACCGGGGGTCCGATTCGCGTAACATTTTTATTTACTGATCGTGAATCAAATTTACGGTTGCGGCGGAATATTGGACAGGAAAATTGAGCTTTCTTTTAATCATCTGCTATTTCCTGTAACTTAATGATGTCCCTGCCTTAGGCATAAGGTATTGGTAATAAGATAATGGGGATAAAGTATTAGCTGGCGATCCATATTGATAATGTTATTGCATTGGTCTTCTTCGTTGGAAAACAAAGCAACCCTTTCTATTTATGCAGGCCACCGACATAACCCTACAAAGATTTAGCGGCGTAAAGGTTGGAAATTATAAATGCCACGCCTGCGCTGGATCACGATCCGGCGTTGAGTTTACGAATGTATACACATTGATATTCCTGTTGAAGGGCAGCTTCCGTCATTCAACTTTTCGCCGGTCGGATTTTTTGACCAGCGAATCGATCCTTTTCAAAAAGCCGGGCTTCGACTTCGAAGCCATACACGAACATTATATTCATGACGATTGCTTCTACGTTGAATTCGACGACAATGTACTTGAGGGACTCGCAAAAGAATTTTCACCGCTGATCATTGATTTTCTGAGAGATAAAGACCGGGCTTCACTACTCCTCAAAAGCGATCCCTCAAAACATTTTGCAATCTGGAACCTTCACCGCGGAACAAATGACATACTCTCCACCATAGAATTTCAAAATACTGTCCTCGAACTAATCGCTACCGTACTCGGTGCAGGGCGGGCAGTCACCTGCAACGGCCCCGCTTTGCACGACTCGATAGACCGGGCTAAACATTTTATTCTGAAGAACTATGCCGATGATATTTCAATTGAAGATATCGCAAAGGCATCTCATGTAAGTCCTTTTCATTTCAGTCGCGTTTTCAAAAGGGGTACGAACTATTCACCGCACCAATTCGTCCGTGAAATTCGTCTGCATAAAGCATGCGAGCTTCTCCTGGATTCAAGACTAAATGTAACTGAAATAGGCTACGCGTCCGGGTTCCTGAATGCCGACTACTTTGTTACCCTGTTCAAAAATAAGACCGGCATGACGCCTAGCGCATTTAGAGCTGCACCTCGGCAGTCGCGGCATACCCTGGCACTGAGCAAGTTCAAAAAAGAGCAAGAAATCTAAGCTGTGTTTTTTTCAACCGTCATTACTTGTCTCAAAAAAAACTATGAGACACTTCATCGCAATTATGGTATTTATTCCAATGCTTAGCGTTGGTCAATCCAAAAAACAACCAAACACCGAAAAAGAACAGCTCGAGGTGTTAGAGACGATTCAAAGGTGGAATAAAGCGTTTGTGGCCAATGATCCTGGAACCTATTTCCAATTTATCCACGATGAGATCACCCTTTTTCTGCCATCGAGTCCATACCGGGTGGAGGGAAAACCAGACGATCGCGAAGAGTTTGAATATTCTTTGAAAAAAGGCTGGACGCGCGTAGGTTATTTTCAAGAGATGCAGCCAAGAGTTCAAATATTCGGCAACACCGCGATTGTGACTTACCACAATCGCGGCACATATGGAGAGGGCGATAATGAAAAAACCGCTAACTTAAAGGAAACTGATGTGCTGGTCAGAGAAGATGGAAGTTGGAAAGTGATTCACATTCATGTTTCAACCTCGAACTAGAAAATAAAGCTCCTCTCTATATTATATATGAGCATGGCAAAAACATCACCTACACCTTATTACCCCGTTATCTTCACTCTTCTTGAACAGAAGGCGATGAAGGGTATGAAAGAATGTCAGAACGAATGATGGAGTTAGCTCGGCAGCAACCCCGGGTATCCGTGCATGAAAGCGCACGCCAAAGTGTGGGAACAACTAAAAATGAGGCTAAGGGCTAACAACTTAACACTCCAACGATATGAGATACTTAACTATTGTCGTTTTTCTTCTTAGCAACGCGACGTACGGACAACTATCAGTTGACAGCGTCCGTGAAAAGGCCGTAATAAAATATCACATTGGTACTTACAGTTATCACGAACAGTTTATCGGTCATAAAGGCTATGGCGCGCCATTGATACTTACTCCGGATGGCGGAGGTGCGGCGTTCGGCAATGGTGATGAAGGTATTATGCTCGTTAAGCTGGCCAAAGACGGGAAGGAACAGCTCAGGAAAATCATTACACCTAAAGGCAATGAAACCGAAGCACAAAGCGTAATACAAGACAAGAATGGAAACTATTATTTGTTTATGCTTACCTACGATGAAACAAAGTACCGCGGCGGATGTGAACGCGTAGTATGCTTGAACAAGTCCGGCGCAATACTATGGGATAAGTTCATTGGGTCCTGCAACCTGGTGAACAACCCAACGGTATCCTACATTCGCGCATTGAGCGACGGACGTATTGCCCTGCGAGGTCACGTGGTTACTCAAAAACCACCCGAAGGCAAGGACCCCACTTATTATTACTGGGAAGGATGGCTGGACAAGACCGGTAAGCTAACGCAAAAGACAGGGCCAGCTATTGATTGGAAAAAACAAGAGGAGTGGCAAAGCAGGCTGAAGCCCGAATAGTTGATTCTGAATTGCATTACACCTCACTTGGGTCTGATGTCGAAGTTATACCTTAGATTTGCTTCGACAACTCTCCGGATTGCACGGAGAGGTTGAACTGAAAATCATTTTCTATGTCATCGATCCGCGAAATTGTGGGAGTGATCCCGGCAGGAGGTCAGGCGACAAGACTTGCTCATCTGCCTTGCAGCAAAGAACTTTTTCCCATTGGCTGGCACGTCGACAAAAAAGATCACGTTAAGCCCAAAGTCGTAAGTCAATACTTGCTTGAAAAGTACAGGGCGGCAGGTATAAAGAAGTGTTATCTGATCCTTAGAAAAGGTAAATGGGACATCCCTCAATATTATGGCGATGGCGAAGTCGTCGACATGGATATTGCATATCTGATGATGAACCTACCCCACGGACATCCGTTTACGCTCGACCAGGCTTTTCCCTTCACGCAAAATAACCTCGTAGCTTTTGGCTATCCCGATATACTATTTTCGCCTGATGACGGATTTTCACAACTCGTCAGCAAACAAAAGGAGTCGCGCGCCGACGTCGCACTTGGGATATTTCCTATCCGCCCGGATCAACGATGGACTGATATTTTGGCATTTGACGACAATGGAAAAATAAGAACGATCTCTCTTGAAGATCCCTCAAAAGCGACACAACGGATAGGCTGGTCTATCGCTCTCTGGACACCGGAGTTTTCAGCCTTTATGCATGACTTCCTCGTTTCCGCGGTGAAGACAAACAGGTTGACGGCACCAAATGGTAAAGAATATACAATGAACCACGTTTTCCAGGCAGCATTGGATAGCGGCATGGCTGTCGATCACGTAACCTTTGAATCCGGATTTGTTCATGATGTTGGCACACCGGATGATTTGTTTAGCGCCCTGCTGGACGAATCTGACGCTGCAAAGACGATGATGATGGCTCGAAAAAAAATGTGATGTTGATCGCTTGGCCTAACTGTCGCAGGTCGTTAACACATTTACTTCCATTCATTTCACATCGTTTTCCTTTTACCATTCCTATGGGATGAGATACCTCGCGATTTGGATTGCGTCGCTAACGGGAAATATCAAAAGGATTTGATGCAATTTACGTGTTGGGGGAATTCAATCATGGACCTAAAAATTGCCGGTCCGGGTGTTACGCCGTAAGTGACGCTTCTATCAATATTTCTCTGCAAGTACAAAAGTTGCCGAGATGGCCAATGGCCAGCCGTGAAGCATTAAAGGAAAATGATTCGATCGTCTCCGGGTTTGCACCCGTCCTAAGGTAGCCGACGGTTATGTGCGGCCAGAAGTTATCAAATGATGATTGTTTGATGAAGCTGTTGATCCATTTCAACGTTAAGGGATTCACGTCTGCTCCGCCCATCAGGTCAGCCTCTACAGCTTCACCTGACAGCAAAGGAGAAAAAGCGTTGACGACAGATTCGTGCAGCTCCTGAAGTTCGCGATTCGGTTTGATGTCAATCGCGATTACATCTCCAGCAGCTGTACCAACTGTACGGATAGCGGTCGCTGTGAGTTCCATTACCTTGAATTGCGATCCAATAGTTTTCAATATCAATGGTGCCCGCTCCAGTCCTTCAGACGTTATACATCCCATGACCAGCGAAACATGGGGAAGGCAATTATCTTTATCCAGGACAATGTTTGTATTACAATGCCTCTTGTTTAATGCGATAGCTGTATCCATTACCCCGTCGGGCGGCAGTATCACAATGTCGACAGCAAACTTTTTCATGGATTTTGAGGCAAGTTATTTTTTTCTTTTTGATGCGCAATGATTTCCCTTACGTGTAATTATATCTACACGTGCGACGATCTGACAATACGTTTTGTTTAAGGAGAAATTGGCGTACAGACCGGGAGCGAAGAAAACGTTAAACAATCCAACACGTGGATCAGATGGAACAGGAATTGAG
>DASVBA010000370.1:0-6214 GCA_036376095.1 Chryseolinea sp. | reverse complement strand
GGCGACCGCTAAAAGTCACATGCGGAATTTGATTGAGATCGCCGCGGCGGATGGAAATCTCGCCAGCGAAGAACAAAGACTCCTGGAGTATGCAGCGCATAGAAATAACATTTCGACAGAGCAATTGAAAGAGATCCAGGCGGATGTTTCTAAAATTCGCTTTGACGTTCCCTCGAATGAAGAGGACAAATTTACACAGCTCTACGACCTGGTTCACATGATGACTGTTGATAAGGAAATTCATGGGGAAGAACTAAGGTTATGTGAGATATTCGCCATTAAATTCGGCTACAGGAAGGAAGTAGTGCGCCAAATGATCGAAATGATCCGGCAGAGTATTGAAAAGTGGGTGGGCCCGAAGGAAACGATGCAAATGGTGCTCAAGGAGTTGAAGGTTTACGATTGACGTTTCTCTTGATTTGTGCTCGCCGGCCGTAGCGTTTCGCGGAGGCTGGGTCGGCCCGAAGGAAACGATGCAAATGGTGCTTAAGGAGTTGAAAGTTTACGATTGATAGTTGCGGAGTGTTCGTGGAACGGACCAACTCAACTCAACCGAATCGACTTGTGGCGGCTTTTGCGTCTAACTTTGCGATTTTTATGAATCCTGCATTTCAATATGCTGTACACGTACCCCTAAATCTACAGGTATTCTCTTTTCATGGAACCAGTCATTCTTACAAAGTCACAGGCCCGGAAGATTATCCTTCACGCCGCGGGCCTTTCCAAGCGAGCACAGTTTGGAAAAGGAAAAGATGCGGTTTATAAAGTCATCGACCACCTCGGATTCGTCCAGGTTGACACAAACTATGTAGTTGAACGCGCTCACCATCATGCGATAGCTGCCCGGGTACCAGGCTATAGCACGGAATGGCTAGGCGAATTGCAAGGGGAGGGGAAGATCTATGAATTCTGGACGCGGGATTCCGGGTTCATGCCGATGAACGAATTCCGCTACTCGATCCCTATTCACGAAAGTTTTTCCACCAAATGGAAATCGTTGCCCCAACAGGAAGTTACCCTGATGAAGAAGATCCTTGACCGGATATCGCGTGAAGGTCCGCTCACAGCGAAAGATTTTGAAAATGACCGCGTTACTAAAAGCTCGGGCTGGTGGGATTGGCGTCCCTCGAAAGTTGCGCTCGAACAGCTTCATCTCACGGGCAAACTGTTGACGACGCGCAAGAAAGATTTCCATAAAGTTTACGACTTAACGGATAACATCGTGCCGGCAAATGTTGACAGGACCACTCCAACTTCCGAAGAGTTTGCACATCATGTGATCTTCAGGTCACTAAAGTCATTGGGTATAGCGTACGGTAACGAGGTCGCCTGGAACGGCAGGCTGGTGAAGTATCCTTTTAAACAGGAACTGAAGAAGCTTGTGGATGCAGGAAAAATCTGTGAGGTCGAAATTGAAGGTTTGAAAGGACCGCTCTATATGCTCCCGGATTATAAAAGAAAAAAAATTACCATAGCCGGCGATGCATTTGTTCTTTCCCCATTTGATATCTTAAATGTATTCCGGCGCCGGCTGAGGGACTTCTTCAACTTTGATTACCAGGTAGAATGTTTCGTACCCGAGGCGAAGCGGAAATATGGATACTTTTCTCTGCCCATTCTCGTGGGTGAAACATTTGTTGCACGCATGGACTCAAAGGCAGACCGGAAGGAAAAGGTACTCATTATCCACAATATTTATTTTGAATCTGTGAAAATGACGAAATCCATGACATCAAAAGTTTGTGATTCCATTCGGGCGTTCGCAGCGTTCAATGGGTGTAGCACGATCATGGTCACTAAGTCCAACAACAGGTCGATGCTGAAGACCCTTCGTGAAAACTTGTAGCAGAGACAGCGTGGCACCACTTGCTGGAACACTATTTTTTTAATCGTTGCTTTCGGCGAGCCCGAAGTTTTTTACCGAGGTTTTTTTTGAAAAATTACGACGGCTCCTTGGCAGTGAAGCAGATAAATAGTTTCTTGAAAACGTAGGCCGCGTTGCTCCATTTGTAAAGAATCGTTCCTTCAATGCTTCTCGGATTTATTCTGGTCGCTTTGTGTTGCCATACGAAACATTTCTTTATTCGCAATGAATTGACCCTTGAAGCAAAACGGATCAGAACTATGACCTCTTGAGCTAAACTGGGATTATTTTGTACCTTTCAACAGTGTTAAGAAAAGAGGCAAGACATTTAATTCTAAGGGAACAAATTTGAGCAATTTCATCAATCCTTGTTTACGAAAGGAACAGACCAAACCTATGTTTAGAAGAACTTGTGCTGAACCATGGACACTTGGGATGTTCATTATTCTGCTCCTCACGGTATTAGTTGAATTTAAATCTTATGGACAGCCTGTTGTTGGAGATTCAGTGGTATCGATAAGCTTGTCACAGGCGATTGACCTTGGAGTAAAGAACAGCTATAAGTTACGATCATCCAATCTCGGGGTAGAGCAGGGAGAGGAGAATATCAAACAGAAAAAGACGGATCGGCTTCCGGATGTCAACTTAAGTTTAAATGGATACCTGATCAATGATCCGACATTGTTCAACGAAAAGATGTTCGGTGACCCTGAAAAAGTTGACTATACACCGTACCAGGTAAGTAGCAGCCTCATGGCATCGCAGGTTATTTTTTCAGGGAACAGGATTAAAAATTCCATCAACCAACAAGTACTTCAAAGAAATATATCCGAATTCCTTGCCGCACGAACTTCTGCTGATGTAAAGATGACGGTCATCCGGGAATACCTGAGATTATATACGCTTATAAAGGATTATCAGGTCAACGTACAGACCATTAATCAAATTGAATTGCGACTAAAGACACTTCGTTCAAAATTTTCAAACGGACAAGTAGTAAAAAACGATGTAAGTCGGAGCGAACTGCAAAAATCGGATTTTGAACTGAAATTACTTCGGACAGTCAGTGATGCTTCAACCTCAAATTATTTTTTGACCCTGCTATTGGGCCTGTCCCCAGATGCAGTGATCCAGGTTGACACGGCTTACAATTACGCTTCCGATACTCTTTTTGTGTTCGAGGACGTTTTATTAACAGCTTTTCAAAACCGGCCCGAGTATCGGATTGCAGAAACGAATAAAGAGCTGTCTGAAAACACACTCAAAATAGTTAAGGGCGGTTACTACCCGACGATCAATGGTACAGGGTTGTACGGATTGCAAAATCCCGTGCCCGGCACTTTTCCTCCCGAGCCAAAATTTTTGAGTTTTTTGACCGTCGGCGTGGGTGTTAATTACAGCATTGGAAGCTTTTACAAACTGAGACATCAAAAACTTTCTTCAGAGCTGGCCTTGCAGCGTGATCTAGAGAACATAAAGGCACTGCAAGTTGAATTGAGTGAAGAAGTTAAAACCGAGTTTTCCCAATATGAACTCCAGCGTCAGGCGTTGACCATTTACAATAAGAAGGTCAGGTTCGCGGCAGACAACTACAAGATTATACAAAGCCGATATTATAATGACCTTGCATTGATCTCTGACATAGTAGATGCGGAGTTAGAATATAATCAAGCTCGTTTAGATTTGATCAAGGGACAGGTTCAGACGCGGTTGCATTATTATCAACTGCTGAAAGCGATTGGAAAACTTTGAAGAAGAAAAGATTTTATACATGACAACCCCGGCTGAACAAAGCAGTGAACCCAAATCCAGGAACAGGATTCTTACCATCGTTTCATTTATTATCATCGCCGCTGGGATACTATGGGCTGCAAGCTTATTATTCAATCTTAGAGGAGACGATTTTACCGACAATGCGCAGATCGATGGAAACATCTATAGCGTAGCGGCGAGAGTGCAAGGGTATATAAAGGAAGTTCATTTTGTTGCAAACCAGGCGGTTAAGAAAGGAGACACGCTTGCGGTGCTTGTTGACGATGAATTTAAAATAAAAGTGCGGCAGGCCGAAGCCGATCTGGAAAATGCGATTGCTGCATTACATGTCCAGGAGGTTGGTTATAGAGTTGCCTTGGCGAATAGTGCCACACAAGAGGCTAGTATTGGCGCCGCGAAGGCAAGCTTTACAAAGGCCGATAAAGACTATAGCCGCTTTAGCAATATGTTTAAGGACTCTGCTGTGACGCGGAATAATTTTGATGCAGCTGTCGCGACGAAGGAGAGCGCTGCAGCGAACTACGAGGCCGTTCAGAAACAACAAGCGGCAACCAGACTCGCGGCTGAACAAATGCTGAAGAGTGTGGCAACAGCAAAGGCAAACATCAAAAGAAAAGAGGCTGATCTCGATTTTGCCAAGCTTCAGCTTTCTTACTGTACGGTACTGGCGCCCTTTGATGGTGAATGTGGTGACCGCACAATTCAGGAGGGGCAGCTTATTAATGCGGGACAAAATTTGGTGTCGCTTGTTGTTACCCATGATGTGTGGGTCACGGCTAACTTTAAGGAAATACAAATGGAGCAACTAGCCCTTGGCAAACGTGTAACGATCAAGGTCGATGCGTTTGAAGATGATACCTTTGAGGGAGTGATCACCTCGTTTTCTCCGGCATCGGGTGCTAAGTTCTCGATGGTTCCACCCGATAATTCAACAGGAAATTTTGTTAAGATCATACAACGCATACCGGTGAGAATCGATTTTACTTCCGATAAGAGTGAGCTTAAGCGATTGAAGCCGGGAATGAACGTTTCAATTTACTTGAAGGACTAAAAAACCAGAACCTGATCATGCCGTTGTATAAAAGTTGGGTTCCGAAATGGCTGGTGCACTTCTGCAATTTCTTCCTGGTTGTGGTGTTTACCAATGCACTTTTCATGAACATTGTTGGCTATGATATGAATCATGTCCAGGGTCATTTTGGTGCTTCGGTACAGGAACTGCAGATCTCCATTCAGCTACCACTTGCTATTTTGTTGGTTGTTGTGCCCGTTACGATGGCATTGGCATTTAGTCTTCGACTGAGAGCACTTTTGCTTGCCTCGGGAATGGCTACTGCTTGTTTTTATATGGGATGTCTACTTGCTCCAACTATTTACTGGTTTACTTTTTTTAAGGCGCTGTTATGTATTTCTGGAATGTTGGCTCTGCTCTGCAGCGTTATTCCTGTGATGCTTACCTACAATCCAACGTTCAGCATGCCGATGCTCTTTGCCATTCTTTATTCCATAGTCTTCGGGTTGGCAGATATTGTTAAGTATTGCGGAACGTATATTATAAGCAGGTTTAATTGGGAGTATGCGTTCCTGTTCTTTGTATCATTAATACTGGTTGCAGTGGTGATGGTTTATATTCTTTTTAAGAAAGAACGGGTGTTACCCAGGCCGGCAGGAGGGGGAACGCTTGATGTTCCAGGTCTGACGTTGTTGCTTTGCCTGTTCTTAACCATCGTTTTTATCCTGGTAAAGGGCCCAAATGAACATTGGTTTGAGAGCCGCGCAATCCAGGGAGCCGCAGCTCTTTGTTTAATCCTTGTCGGTCTTTATATACTGTATGGAGCATACAACAAGAAGGCATATGTTCAACTTGAAATTTTTACCTATAAGAATACAATCATTGGTGGATTATTGTTAATGGCTGCGGGATTTTTATTGTCGACGTCAGGCGCGCTGAACGGCTTGATGGGAATGTCTGGATTCAATAACATCGCCATGGGACACGCTTACCTGCCGCAAATAATTGGTGTGGTTTCAGCTTGCGTTATCTGCGTGGTAGCCATTAAAAATAAAATATATCTCTCGACCTTAATGGCTCTTGGGTTTATAGCACTCGCATTGTTTCATTTAACCATGGCACGGCATTTTTACCTTGGCGTTGGAACACATGATTTCTTCTGGCCTTTGATCTTGCGCGGAGCTGGTCAGGTTTTTTTGTATTTGTCGCTGGCTATTTATGTGGCTGAAAACATTCCAAAACATTTGAGCGGATCGAGAGCAATTGTCTCTGTATTTTTCAAGATCATTCTGGGGGCTTTCATTGGGGGAGCATCCTTTGGTTATTTCAGCAGCCGCGATAACGACTTACGGGTCACTGGTATTTCCCAGGGCGTTACCATTGATAATCAAATGGCGCTGCAGCAGTTTAATTCGGCAAAGGCGTTGGCCCTTTCAAAAGGTGCAAGTGAGGTTGAGAGTAATCAGTTTGCGGGGAAAGTAATGTCATCTAAAATCAATCAGCCAGCTTCTTTATTGGCGAATAAGGATATGTATCTTGTATGTGGAACGATCAGTCTGCTGTTA
>DASVBA010000356.1:0-6847 GCA_036376095.1 Chryseolinea sp. | reverse complement strand
TGACAAAGCCCCATCCGGCTCTGATGTTTTCTTTTCCGCAATGACCAAGGTCCGAGTACATGGCCTCCGCTCCGGTAGTACAAAGGAAAACCGCTCCCAGTATCCAAAACCCTCCCGGATATTTTACCAACAGGTTGAAAGCATAAACAGGATTTAATGCTTTCAGTACTTCTGGATTCTTAACGAGTTGGGTAAGTCCTACAATTGCGATAAAGCCAAACCATAGCAGCATTACGGGACCGAACGTCCTTCCAACCACGCCACTTCCGAATTGCTGAAAGATGAATAACGCCACCAGAATAATGATGACGATGTAGATGATTGTATTCGTCGAGATTTCCGGATTGAGCGCGCGTAAACCTTCGATGGCAGACGTCACGCTGATCGCTGGCGTGATGAATCCATCAGATATAAGCGTAGCACAACCGATTATTGCGGGAAAGATCACCCACGATGCTTTGTAGCGCCGTACCAGCGCATAGAGTGCAAAGATCCCGCCTTCACCGCGGTTGTCTGCATTGAGTGCCAGATAAATATACTTTACACTGGTAATTAATGTGAGTGTCCAGAAAACGCACGAGATCCCGCCGAATATTAATTCCTCGGTAATGATATGCTGACCAACAATAAACCGGAAGGTGTAGATGGGCGATGTTCCGATGTCTCCGTAAATAATTCCGAGGGAAATAAGTACACCGGCTGTAGATAACGGATTGGGATTTTTGTCGTGTGTCGTTGCCATCTAATTAACACCGTCCGAGGGACGGGCTATGATCAATCTATTACTCTTATCGTATGAGAGGTAACTCCAAATCCAACTGAATAAAACAAACAATTTGTTCTTGAAGCCAATGAGTGAAATCAAATGAACAAACATCCAGATCAGCCATGCAAAGAAACCTTGCGACTTGAAATTTCCCAGATCTACAACCGCTCTGTTCCTTCCAATGGTAGCCATCGTTCCTTTATGACGGTATCGAAATGGCTTCATTGGCGTTTTCCTGATCAATCGTTTAATATTTTCCGCTACCAGCCTGCCCTGTTGCTGCGCCGGAGGCGCCATTTGTGGATGCCCTTGTGGGTAGCCAGGATCTCCTTCCATGATCGCAGCATCGCCGATGGCAAAAATATTCTGGTATCCCATCACCCGGTTAAACTCATCAACGCGTATGCGTCCCGAACGACCAAGTGTTTCAGCGCTTATTCCATCGACAGGTTTCCCAGTAACACCCGCAGCCCATATCATTGTCCTTGAAACGAGTTTGGCCCCAGTGCTAAGCGTTATGTCATGTCCGTCATATGATTTCACCGCACAGTTGAGGTAGACTTTTACACTCATCTTTTCTAAATACTCGAGCGCTTTCGTCGATGCCTTTTCAGACATTCCTCTAAGTAATCGCCCACCCGCTTCGATAAGGTGAATGGTCATGTTGTTTACCTCGAGTTCGCGGTAGTCCGAAGGGAACACATGTAGTTTCAACTCTGCCAGAGCACCGGCAAGCTCAACCCCGGTTGGACCGCCGCCCACAATGACAAAGTCCATAAGACTTTCAACCAGCTCCGGATCATCGGTAAGAAGTGCGGTTTCGAAATTGCGGATGATTATGTTCCTCAACTTTATCGAGTCGATGATGCTTTTCATGGGCAACGCATTCTCTTCGACATCCTTCATGCCATAAAAGTTTGTAGTTGCTCCATTTGCAATAACCAGATAATCATAGTGAACTCCACCAATCGAGGTTTCGATATAATTTTCTTCTGGTTTTATATGCGTTACATCGCCGAGACGAAAAAAGAAATCTTCATTCTTAAATCTTTTTCTAAAGGGAAAGACTATCGAACTCGTTTCAAGTCCGGAGGTGGCTACCTGGTAAAGTAGTGGTTGAAAACAATGATGATTATACTTATCAAAAAGAACAGTCTGTGCCTTAAAACCTTCAAGACCTTTTGCGACCTCAAGGCCTCCGAAGCCTCCACCGATAACGATAATGCGGGGTTTGCCCAGGTCAGCAATACGCGTTCGCGTGGTAATTAATTTGGGCATGAATGATTAAAAAATCCTTTCTCGTTGGTGGTAAAGTTAATTCCCTTTAGAGAAACCCAAAAACAAAACGGATTATTGTTCAAATCAACGGCCATTATCGTCTGCTCATCTCTTTATGAAAATAATTTGGCAAGGCGAACCGCTTAAACCGAAAATCGAGGCTATTTTTGCCTAATTAACCCTAAATCAACTCCTTATGTTAAGAAAACTTGTTTTGGCACTACCCGTTGCTGCCCTCGTCATTGGTTGTGGCACCAAAGAAAGAGAAATGCTGCAGTCGCAAGTGGATTCACTTAAAGTAGAATTGGAGACCAGCCAAGCAATGGCGCAAACGTTAACAGAAGTCGGCGCTATGATGGATTCGATCGACGCCAGCCGTCAATTATTGCGGGTTAATATGGTTGAAGGAACAACCTACAGCGATTATGCGTCGAGGATGAAGGATATTAACGGATATGTGAAAGAAACGCAGAAGAAAATCGATGACCTTGAAAAAACACTGAAGACATCGAAAGCTAATGCCAATGCGTTCTCAAAGACCATTAAGAAACTCAAGGCTGATCTCGAAGCAAAAACAGTTGAGATAGCATCACTCCAGGAACAGGTTGACAAATATCGGAATGAAAACCAAAACCTTATTACAACGGTTGGTATGCAGGAAGCAGAACTTGCTGACAAAGCTGTTCAGATCGAGACCAAAACGCAAGAGCTTGCTTTGATCGAGGCACGCGTACAAGAGTTGATGATCCAAAGCAAAATGACAGAAGCTGATGCGTATTACGCGCGTGGCGAGGCTGTTGAAGAAGCTGCCGCACGCACAAAATTAGCTCCGCGGAAAAAGAAAGAAACATTAAGGGAAGCTGTCGAACTATACAAGAAAGCGCTTTCACTGGGAAAGACCGAAGCTCAGGATAAGATCACCGCTCTTGAAAAGAAACTTTAGTTTATAAGATCATCACAATTGAAGAGGTTGTTCCGGAAGAGGAATAACCTCTTTTTATATGCTGTCGTGCGTGACCAAGTAAACGGTGTAGACAATATAGCCGACAAGCATCAGAAAGGCTTCCCATCGATCGAGTTTTCGCACATTGATCGTGAACATAAAAACCATAAGAAGAATAGTCGATGCACCCAGTACTTCCAGATCGAAGTTCATAGCAGGGTTGTATTGTATGGGGTGAACCAATCCCGTGATTCCGAGGATAAAGAAAATATTGAAGATGTTGGACCCGATGACATTTCCGATCGCGATGTCCGTGTTCTTACGGTAAGCAGCTACCGCTGACGTTGCAAGTTCAGGCAAGGATGTGCCGGCTGCCAAAATTGTGAGGCCAATCAACTTCTGCGAGAGGCCGTAGTATTCCGCAATAGTTACAGCGTTGTCTACGACGAGCGTTCCCCCGCCTATGAGCATTGCCAACCCAAGCACTACCATACCGGCCGCGACAGGCGTAGAATAAGTCTTTATGGGCTGGTCCTCGAAGTCGCCGGTCTTGTTCATGGTCCAATAGATGTATAGCATGAAAAGAGAAAAGCACATTAGAAGTATAAATGCGTCGAGACGTGATAGCACATTGGTCGTTCCCGTACCCTGAAGTTCGTCGTTTACGAGTATGTAAAGCACCAGGGCAGCCAATAGTGACATTGGTACTTCGTATCGCACGGTATTGCGCTGGATGGTCAACGGATAAATAAGACCGGATATGCCAAGAATGAACAACAGGTTGAAATTGTTACTGCCGATGACGTTGCCGAATGATGCATCGTTTTGACCTTCGATGGCGGAATACAGGCTTACAATGAGCTCTGGCGTTGATGTTCCGAACGCCACAACCGTAAGCCCGATCGCCAGATTAGAAACGTTGAACTTTTTGGCTGCAGATGACGCTCCATTAACAAGGAGGTCGGCTCCTTTAATGAGGATTGCAAAACCTACCAGAAGCAGAAGAAAGGGTAAAAACATAGACGCAGATTGTTGTCAAACGGGGAAGATATGGCGTTTTCGCGTTCATGCATAGCATCTTAAAAAATTACCTCGCAGAAAGCCTAACTTTCTTGCTATTTTTGGGCTGGTAAACTACTATGACGGTCGATGTTATCGTAACCATACTCCTGGTTCTTCTCAATGGATTTTTTGTCGCGGCCGAATTTGCAATTGTAAAGGTCAGGTCTTCGCAGATTGCACTCGAAAAAGGGAACTACTCCAAAAGAGCGGCGGAAAAAATAATCGATAACCTAGACGGATACCTCGCAGCTACACAATTGGGAATTACACTTGCCAGCCTTGGACTAGGCTGGGTTGGAGAGGATGTGATGTCCCGGATCATACTGGTTACAATGAAAGCCCTTGGCCTGCCGTTGAGCGAAACTATGGCCCACAGCATTGCTCTGCCGGTAGCATTCGCGGTCCTGACCGTCCTTCACATCGTCTTCGGAGAACTGGCGCCAAAATCCCTGGCGATCCGCTATCCAACGACTACTACCCTGAGAATCTCAATCACGCTGACGATTTTTTATTACGTATGCAGACCATTCATTTGGCTTCTCAACGGCTTCGCGAATCTCATTCTGAAGATGATCGGAGTAAAACCAATCAATGAAACCGAGATCCACTCGGAAGATGAGCTAAGGCTTATTATCGCCGAAAGCGAGGAAGGCGGAGCTATCGAACCGAACGAACGCGAGCTTATTCAAAATGTATTCGACTTTGATGACCGGGTTGTCCGGCAAGTGATGGTGCCGCGCGTCAAGATCAGTGGACTTCGTGCCGACTTGTCCATCGCAGAAACGATGGATGTTCTCCTCAAGGAAGGTTATTCCCGCTATCCTGTTTACGAAACCTCCCTGGACGAAATTATTGGTATTGTACACGCTAAAGATATCATTACCTCCTATGTCCAGAAATCGGGCAAGGGATTGAGAGACGTGATGCGGCCGGCACACTTTATTCCTGAATCAAAACCGATTGATGTTTTGCTCCGTGAATTCCAGCGACGTAAAACACAAATGGCGATTGTTGTAAGTGAGTTCGGTGGTACTATTGGTATTGTCACGCTGGAAGATATTCTCGAAGAACTCGTAGGAGAAATTCAGGACGAACATGACCACGAAACGCAAATCGTCACCTTGCTCGACAAACAAGTGTACCAGATCGTGGCACAATCCTCTATTCACGATATTAATAAATTTGTCGACGTCCCTTTCCCCGAATCGGAAGAGTATGAAACGTTATCGGGAATGTTAACCTATCACAAATCCTCGTTAAAAGAAGGAGATACCTTTAAGCTGTTCAATTACAAATTCAAGATACTACGTGTAAACAAGACGTTGCCTGAACTCGTCGAAGCAACGCTCGAGGAAGAGATGGGAACGGACTAGTGAACCCCCTCGCTGGGATTTTAGAATCGTGAGTTGTGATTGTAGATTTGCGATTTTGTTTGTCCTGTTGGAAAAATCACAAATCACAAATGAATCTCCTGCCGCACTAAATGTCAACAATCATTGTGCACGGTTATTTTTTGTGACGACGATTAGAACCATTTTTTCCTTCTGAAGTACACTATCATCGCGATAACGACCAAAACCATTATCCCCCAAACTCCATAATACCCCCAGGTCCATCGTAGTTCGGGCATAAAGTCGAAATTCATGCCATAAACACCAACAATGAAAGTAAGAGGCATAAAGATCGTGGAAAACACGGTGAGTACTTTCATCACTTCGTTCAGCTTTGTATTCATCGCATTTATGTGAATATCCAGCAAACTTGATATCAGATCTTTATACGTATCCAACGAGTCAATAAGATGCGCTACGTGGTCATACACGTCGGAATAATAACGCATGTTTTCTTCGAGAATAAATTCAGACTCTCCTTTAACGATCTTACCTAACGCTTCCCGGAGCGGATAGAGAGCCTTGCGTAAAAAGATCAATTCCTTTTTTAAGGATTGGATTTTATAGAATGTCTTATTCGAAGGATCTTCATACACGTTTTCCTCGATCTCTTCGATTAGATCCCCGACCTTGTCCAATACGTTGTAGTAGTTGTCAACGATAATATCGATGAGCCGGTAAAGCAGGTAGTCAGCCTTCTTTTTTCTTACCTTTCCCAGGTCTAACCGTATTCTGTCTCTAAATCCATCGAACAGGTCGCCTTCTTTTTCCTGAAAGGAGATCAGGAAGTCACTGCCAAGCACGAAACTGATTTGCTCGTAATCAATTACCCTCGCTTGAATCCGGTATAACATCTTCATCGTAAAGAAGAGGTATCCTTCGTATTCTTCCGCTTTTGGTCGCTGGTCGGACAACAGGTCATCTACCAGCAACGAGTGTAAGTTGAAATGCGACTGGAGCTTTTCGATGATGTCCTGGTTATTAAGCCCATCGAGGTTGACCCAATTTACCCGGTCGGGTTGAAGCTTTGGTAATAATTCGTCGCCGCTATGACATTCGAATTTGTCATATTTTTCTTTATTATAAGTGATCAGCTCCAGAATAACATTAGGGGATTCTGGCGTTTCGGGCGCTGACCCAGGCTTTCGTTTATTCATAAGTTATAATCGATTCTCTAACTGTATTGGATATAAAATTGGAAATTTTCGCACAAATGGGCCAGCGTCGAGATTAAACTGTGGTTTTGACAATTTGCGGTCGAGTGAGTGAATACTGTCAAAGCTTTTCTGCAAAGGAAGATTAAACTTAAAAGGTAGCTAAAATTATAAAACGGCGGCAGGTTGATGCAACAATTCTCACGAGCATCAGCCATACAGCATTCTTGTCTCTCATTTCGGTTGATACTAA
>DASVBA010000352.1:0-3073 GCA_036376095.1 Chryseolinea sp. | reverse complement strand
CAACATCGGGAAGTGTTCTTTAAGCGCTTCTGTGGCCTTTTGCATTTTGACAATATCTTCGATTATGACGGAAGGGTTAAAGCTTGGAGGATACGACCTTGGAGGAAACTCCTGAAGTGATTTAGCAAAAACACTTACGCCCTCCATACCCATGTACACTTGAGGGACATGGTTCATAATCCAGTCCCAATAGGTGTTGGACGTAATATCCGCACGTTCAAACGGATCTTGCATCAGATTGTAAAGCTTTGTCATGCGCAGTTTGGTAAAAGGTTCACCCCATACACCCATGGTGCCTTGCATACGCTGTTCGGCAAAGCTCATTTTCCAATCACCTTCGCGCATGGCCACTAGCATTCCATCGTCATCGGCGTAAAAAAATCTGGGTCGCGCGCTCTTCTCTCCATTGTTCCGCCCGGCAGTACCAGTGACGGTGGTAAGAAATTTCGATTGGTCGTATCCATCAAGGTGTACTTTGTATCTAACGCCATTGGCGGTGTATCCTGCTTTCAATTTATTAATGATGTCAGGCTCACCCGCAATCGCGCAAAGCGTAGGTATCCAGTCATTATGACTCATTAATTCAGTGGTAATCGTTCCGGCCTTGATATGACCGGGCCAGCGAACCAGGCAAGGAACACGAAAGGCGCCTTCCCAGTTGGTATTTTTTTCACTGCGAAACCAAGTCATTGCGCCATCGGGCCATGTGTTCATGTGCGGTCCATTATCTGTTGAGTAAATTACGATGGTATTATTGGTAATGCCCATATCATCAATCGCTTTGAGGATAGCACCTATATGTCCATCATGCTCTATCATGCCGTCGATGTATTCGCTGTCGCCATGCGTATACTTGCCTCGATTTTCTGGTTTTACATGGGTGCGCAAATGCATACGAGTGGAGTTGAACCAGCAGAAGAAAGGTTTTCCCGCAGCTTGCTGACGCTTCATAAAGTCAATGGCGGCCGCTGAAGTCTCCTCGTCAATTGTTTCCATACGTTTCTTGGTTAGTGGACCGGTGTCCTCAATTTTCTGCTTTCCAACTTTGCCGAAACGAGCGTCCACTGTAGGATCATCCACATTACTAGCGGTGCATTTCAACACACCACGAGGTCCCCACTTCTGCTTGAAGGCAGGATCTTTCGGATAGTCAGGCAGTTCGGGTTCTTCCTCCGCATTGAGGTGATACAGGTTGCCAAAAAATTCATCAAATCCGTTTACGGTAGGAAGCGATTCGTTGCGGTCACCCAGGTGATTCTTTCCGAATTGTCCCGTGGAGTATCCAAGATTCTTCAATAATCCACCGATGGAAGGATCCAGTTGATTCATGCCCATAGGAGCACCGGGGAATCCAACTTTTGTCAGGCCGGTGCGGATACCATGCTGGCCTGTGAGGAAGGCTGCACGACCCGCTGTACAACTTTGTTCACCATAGTAATGTAGAAAACGAATACCTTCATTAGCTATCCGGTCGATGTTTGGAGTTTCAAATCCCATCAAGCCGTCACTGTATGCGCTGATGTTCGTGGTACCAATATCGTCGCCCCAAAGAACGACGATGTTGGGTTTCTGCTGCTGTGCTAAACAGGTGATACACAGCACAAGTAAGACGATTGTAATCGTGTGTCTCATAAAGAAAGGTTGTTTTGTAATAAAAAATGGAAATCTTTAGACACCAGATGGTGGTATCTTAAACTAAGAACGAAGTACCTGGGAATGAAGAGTACTTAGGTCAGGATCGGGTGGCCGTGTTATGGCACTGCTGTCGAAATTCTAGCGGCATGTATCGTATTTTAACATCCACAAACCGCGAAGCAACTTTGAGGGTCAGTTTTTTCATAATCGTTTGTTTTTATTCTAACTTTTTTTCCTGAAGGAAGATAATATTTAATTCCCTGGCAGCAAACAATTAATGGAAGAATGGCATGTAACTTACTCAAACCCCTCTGGACAGTTAGTTCGACATTCGCAACCTCAGGGCTACAAGTCAGTTGTTGATTTGATGAGTTGGAGATTGGTTGATTATTTCACTTTAGCCCCTGACCTAGTAATCGAATACTCCTAGCAATGTTGGTCAGGCTTTCTTATACCAGGCTTGAATCTTTTTACACCTGTTCTAGTCCATTAGCGTTAGGCTCGACTCCGGATAAACATCAATAATTTTCATACAAAAGTGTAACCCCTTGAACTAATTTCGGTAGTGAATCAAATCCTGCCTTCAAATGAAGAATTATTTCAAAGCAACATGGCGAAATCTATGGAAGAATCGCGGTTTTAGCGCGCTGAACGTAGCGGGCCTCGCAGTCGGCGTTGCGTGCGCTTCCCTCATCTTTTTGTGGGTTGAAGACGAAATCACATTTGGCCATGAGGTCTCCAACCGCCACCATATCTACCGTCTGATGGAAAACGTAACTCACGATGGCGTCATTAACACATTTGGGCAGATGCCTGGTCCAATGGCACCAGTTTTAACATCCGAAATAACGGGCATTAAGAACGCTTCGCGCTGGTCGGGCCAACCGAGTTCCGCGTTGTTTAGGGTCGATGACAGAGCGTTATATGAGAAAGGCGAGTACGTTGATTCAACATTTTTCTCCATGATCAATACCTCCTTTATTCACGGCGATCCGGAAACAGCTCTCGACAACATGACTGATCTCGTCATCTCGGAACGAATGGCCCTCAAATTCTTTGGCACTGCCGACGTCATCGGAAAGACCATGAAGATGGACAATGATAAACTTTTTACTGTTACGGGTGTAATGCAGAATCCCGTGGGAAATTCTTCGTTTCAAGGCGAATGGTTTGCGCGCTTCGATCTGCTGGTAAATCAATTTGATTGGCTGCAGCAATGGGATGCTAAGGCCGCCCCGACGCTCGTGGAGCTGTATCCGGATGCAGATATATTACTATTAAACAAGAAACTCGCGGATTTGCTCACCGCCAGAACCGATTCAGAACACAGTGACGTCTTTTTATTTCCAATGCCTGAATGGCATTTGTACGATCACTTCACGAACGGTGTTCAGGATGGCGAAGGAAGAATCAAGTACGTTAAGATATTCTCCATTGT
>DASVBA010000348.1:0-3343 GCA_036376095.1 Chryseolinea sp. | reverse complement strand
CCAGTAAATTAAGTGATGGAGAGGCAATAAAGGCTTTGATCTCAACAACAAACTGGAATAATGCCAAGGGAACAAACGCGTCTGGGTTCAATGCTTATCCCGCTAATTACATTTTTGAAGATTCGAATCCTATCGAGGGAGACATTGCGGAATTCTGGACGGCGGGTGGAGAGACTTTTAGTATTCAGGAAGCCGGAGAGAATCTTAGCTCCTTGCGCGTTTCCTGGTATCAAAGTAACTTCCCGGAATACCGGTTTAACGTCAGATTCGTCAAAGATGCGCAGTGAACTTTGAATGGGTAATGGTGTTTCTGCGGTGCGCTTCATGCCCGATGTTTATAATTTGAGACTATCCTGCGTTCATCAACGTGATTTTTTTGCTTTGCAGCTCTGGTACCATCACACGGTATTTTTTTGTGACTTATTTTATCGCAGATGTCCATTTTTATCCATAAGGTTCGTCGTATAATAGCTGACCTGAACTAAATTTATTTTCAATCAAAAGATGAAATCATATGCATGAACTAATGTTGGTTGTTCATTTTGTCGGACTGGCTATGGCCTTAGGTGCTGGATTTTCTAATCTCTTTCTGGGCACGGTCGCTGCCAAGCTTGAACCTGCCGAAAGAGGTAGCTTTATGTCCAGGATCATGATACTTGGACGCATGGGCCAGATAGGACTTGGCTTGCTGCTCTTGTCAGGCTTTTATCTCATCACACCCTATTGGAAAGTTCTTGACGACATGCCCTGGCTGGTAGCAAAACTCAGCGTTGTGGCACTCTTATTAGTCTCGGTTACCATAGTACTAACTATTATGAACAAGGCAAAAAAACAAGGCAATCCCGCTATGCTTGCGAAGATCAAGCCCTTGGCTATGTTCAACTTTTTTATCGGTATCATTATCGTCATACTCGCAGTGCTGACGTTTCGCTGAAGTGTTCACCTAACAATAAGGTCTTGCGCGATTCGGGTTTTGGGATTGAATTCGCGCAGCAAATTCCGTCGGGGCTCTCTTGCGAGTCGAACTGCTCTCCGCATTTGTCGATTGCATGCTTTCTTTTGCCGAAAATCAGAGTACCGCGGCAAAGCGTCCTCAGATTTAACCGATATTGATGGGGTAATCATACTATCATGACCAGACTGGCAGCGTTCCTATTTTTGATGCCCGGTGTTGCAGCCTTGGCGCAAGGTACCTACACTACTCAACCTGTTATCGAGACCAGGGTGTTAAATGTGCTGACGGTTGATCAACGTCACTTCAAAGACCTTAACAAAAACAATAAGCTGGATCGTTATGAAGACTGGCGACTCCCGGTAGATCAGCGCATCGAGGATCTCGTCAGACAAATGACTTTGCAGGAAAAAGTCGGGATGATGCTGATCAACACGCTCAATGCTGATCCGGGCGGAAGGCTTTCCCTTCGTGCTGCGGAGTTCATTGAAGACGAAAAAATGACTCGTTTCATTTTCAGAAATGTGGTCACGCAGAATCCGCGCCCGACGACCACGGGTGGATTTGCCGGTGCCCAGATCTCTCCATTTGAAGCGGCGCAATTCATGAATGCCATTCAGGAGCTTGCCGAAAACACCAGACTTGGAATACCGCCGATGTTTAAATCAAACTCACGAAATCATGTGGAGTTTGACGCCCGTGTTGGTATTAATGAAGAGTCGGGTGCTTTTTCGTCGTGGCCTAAGGAAAGCGGTCTTGCAGCAACCCGCGATATGGATCTCATCGGTGAGTTCGCCAGGACCGTGCGCCAGGAGTGGACCTCAATTGGTCTGCGCGGGTTGTACGGTTACATGGGTGATTTGTCTACGGAACCGAGATGGTATCGCGTTCATGAAACCTTCAGCGAAGATGCACAGCTTACGGCCGACATTCTGACAACGCTGATAAAGAATTTGCAGGGCGTGTCGTTGAGTTCACGCAGCGTGGCCACCACCATTAAACATTTTCCCGGCGGAGGCCCGCAGGAAGGCGGCGGTGATCCCCATTATGCATTTGGCAAAAATCAAATCTATCCCGCGCAGAAATTCGATTATCACCTTATCCCTTTTCAGGCTGCCATCAAAGCGGGCGCCTCTTCTATCATGGCGTACTATGGTATTCCCGTAGGTCAGGCCTACATGCCGAATACCGTTGGGATGGCTTTTTCAAAAGGGATCGTTACCGACCTGCTGCAAAAGAAATTGGGCTTCAAAGGATATGTGAATTCCGACACCGGAATCATCGGTGACAGGGCGTGGGGTCTGGAAGATAAGTCAGTCGACGAACAAATTTTGATCGCCATTGATGCCGGCACGGATATTTTATCGGGCTTTAATAACAACAAACAATTGTTGAACCTGGTAACAACGGGAAAACTTGCGGAAAGCAGAGTCGATGCTTCTGTGAAAAAGCTATTGAAGGAACAATTCGAATTAGGTCTTTTTGAAAATCCTTATGTTGATCCGAATCGTGCATCGTATGTGCTGAGCAACGCGGCCAACCAACGAAAGGCCGACCTCGCCCAGCGAAAGTCCGTGGTGTTGCTTCAAAATAAAAACTGCCTGCCACTGACCGTTCCAAAAGAAGGCGATACGCTGAGGGTCTTTACTATGGGATTGAACACAAAAGCATTCACGGGCGGGCCGTGGTCACGGGTCAAAGTTACATCCGGCAATTACGATTCAAAGAAGGGAGAAAAGATGCCGGCTATTAATAAAGACACAGACTATGCAGTTGTCAGGATCTACGTTACCAACGATGCTTCGGTCAACGGTCTCAGGTTCGGCGGAGCGAGTCCGGACGAATTGAACTTCCTGTCATTCTCTTCGATGGCAACATCCAAGTCGTGGAAGGTTACGCCCTCGTTACAAGACATTCAACATATTATAAAAACCGTAGGACCGGAAAAAACAATTCTTTCCATTGACTTTCGTCAGCCCTATGTACTGGATGAGAGCAGCGGACTTCTCAACGCTGGGGCGATACTCGCAACGTTCGGGGTAAGCGATGCCGCCATAGCAGACATCATCTCCGGAAAATTCAAACCGACCGGGAAGTTGCCTTATGCGCTGGCCAAAACGGAAAAGGCAGTCATTGACCAGGCACCCGATGCTCCGGGATATCCGGCGGCAGATACGTTGTTTCCATTTGGCTATGGCTTGACGTTTTGAATTTCTGTTCATTCAACTAGCCGGATACTTCAAATAAGGATCGCTTTGCAGGCGAACAATCTTTAGTTAAACCGTGTCAGCATAGCTGCCAGTGGCTCTCTATATTATATATGGCAATTTCATCGTTCCCTGCAGAAAATATCCGTACCTTCCATATTCCGCACCAGCTTCAGAATTTATT
>DASVBA010000346.1:0-2833 GCA_036376095.1 Chryseolinea sp. | reverse complement strand
TCAATGGGGCCAAGTTCAAGGGCTTTTGAAAAATCAAAATAAGCGCCCTGAAGATCTTCAATGTTGTATTTCGCCAGTCCGCGATTGCTATACGCTAAAGAATACTTTGGATTGAACTTTATCGCTTTGTCAAAATCATACAGAGCCTCTTCGTCATCTCCCAAGGCCATCTTTGCTTCACCGCGATTATTTAAAGCCTCCGCGTACGTTGAATCTGTTTCAAGCGCAAAGTTGTAGTCACCAATAGCACCGTAAAAGTCATTTAAGCCGGCCTTTGCCTGGCCTCTGAGATTTAGCGCAACCTTGTTTCGTGGGTTCGCTTCAATAATCTTCGTCAGATCGGCTTTTGCATTCGCAAACTCACCAGCCTCGATCTTTTTTCTCGCTGCGTCAAGCTGTTGATCCTGGCAAAAAGCCGGGCCGGTCAGCAACATCCATAAAACTGTGCATATAACTATTTTCATCCTGATGGATTTAATCATCGCCAAGTTAGAAATAAAATAACCGTCGCTCAATGGGTTCTGTCGATTTGCTACGAACAACAAAAAGCCTATACTGCCCTGGATGCTCTCCAGATAAACTATACTCCGCCCGGAAAAATTATTTAACCGATTAGCGTATTCCGCGTATCTTGATGAATCTAATTTTTTCTATGAAAAGAATCGTTATAGCAGCAGCTGCTTTTTTAGTGTACCTCTCTGCCTGCGGTCAGGAAAAGCCATTGGATATGAAGATGGATTTCGAGGATTATGATCCACCGTCAACGCTGGTGGTACCCGAGCACAAGCTTACCCGGGCGAAGTTCCCGTTTATCGATGTCCACAATCACCAATTCAATATGACGTCGCAGGATCTCTCCGGCCTGACTAAAGAAATGGACAAGTTGAACATGGCCGTTATGGTCAACCTAAGCGGCCGCGGCAGGGGCAGTACGGACCACCTGGAAAAATCGCTTGAGAACGTCAAGCAGTCCTTTCCCAAACGTTTCATAGTTTTTACCAACATGGATTTCTCCGCTATCGATGATCCGGAATGGCAAGGTCGTATGGTCAAACAGTTGGAGGACGACGTGAAGAAAGGAGCAAATGGCCTGAAGATCTATAAGAGCCTTGGAATGTTCAATAAGGACAGCAAAGGAAATCGTATTCACATAGACGACCCGCGTATCGACCCGATATGGGCAAAATGCGGAGAGCTTGGAATTCCTGTCTTAATCCATGCAGCGGACCCCAAACAGTTTTGGCAGCCGATCGACAAGAACAATGAACGATGGCTTGAGCTAAAGCTTCATCCAGGCAGACGTCACGATAACGATCCCGTTTCCTGGGAGACCATTATCGCCGAGCAACACAACCTTTTTAAGAAACATCCAAAGACCAAATTTATCAATGCGCACCTTGGATGGTACGGCAGTGATCTTCAGAAGCTGGGCAGCCTGATGGATCAGTTTCCAAATATGTATTCAGAAATCGGAGCTGTTATTGCAGAGCTCGGACGCCAACCCCGGGCAGCTCGTGCGTTTCTGATAAAATATCAGGATCGCGTTATGTTCGGAAAGGATTCGTGGGTACCTGAGGAATATGCAACATATTTCCGTGTACTTGAAACCGCCGATGAGTACTTTCCCTACCACAAGCGATATCATGCATTCTGGCGAATGTACGGTCTCGACTTGCCCGATGACGTGTTGAAAAAGATCTACTATAAGAACGCGCTTAAGGTAATACCTAACATCGACGCAAGTGCGTTTCCAAAATAGCTACTTACTCTATATCGGTGGATTTGTTGTTGCCTCCCAATCGGAATCCTATACCCGTTGAAAATTGGAATGGCCGATACTCAAAATATGTTGAGCTGGCAGGAATTGAAAAGCCCGCTTGAAATGTAAAGAAGAAATGGTTTTCCATCAGGTTCACTTTCCCGGCCACCGCCGGTTCAATGAACACAATGGGATCCTCATCAATCACATAATTTATAACATCGTTCGAGAATGAGTCGAAGTCAACCATCGAAATTCTCGGTATGAACGAAACATGCATTATCTTTTTGTTTAACCCAAAAGCAGGCTGAATAAAGTAGCGTTGGTACTTACCGGTTGCACGTTCGTTTTGCGCGCCCAACCACTCGTATTCATCATAGCTTGCCCCTTCGCCCCGGCCATAGCCGGCAAAGATCTCATAGCACCAGTTACCCTGATTTTCATAATAACCCAACCCTCCTTCAAAGAACTTGTGATAATGATAACCAAAATCGTCATCGGGGTCATAATTGTATTTGTTCCGTTCCGCAAACGAATAGTTGGCCATCACTCCAATGTGATTGGTGACAGAAACAGCGCCTTGCAGGTCAAGTCCATTTCCGAACTGAACAGAACCCTGAAATTCGCCCGCTTTAGAAAATAACGGAGAATTCCTCACATTGGGAACGTAAACCGGCGCACACGAAGAAGCCACTAGCAGAAGGACAAAAAATTTCTTCATTGGAGTGTTCGTTGATCTGTTAATTTTATGAAAAAGCGATAAAATGAATTTTAATACCGAAATGATCGATAAGGTAATCGAGAGCAGAAGGTCTGTCTACCAGCAGCAATACAATGGTGAACGTGTTGATGACGCAATTGTGAGAAAGATACTTAGCAATGCCAACTGGGCCCCGACACATAAATTGACGGAACCCTGGCGATTTGTCGTCTTCACAGGGGATGGTCTAAAGAAGCTGGCCTCCTTCCAGGGTGAGCTCTACAAAAAAGTAACGACGGCAGATGCAACATTTAAAGAAGACCGCTACCAAAACCTGTTAACCAAACCGATGGTTTCCTCACATATAATTGCCG
>DASVBA010000342.1:0-9872 GCA_036376095.1 Chryseolinea sp. | reverse complement strand
GCCCTGGAATCCTCTCGTTTTCGGTTTGAGCCCAACCGATCTGACGGCAAGTGTCTACACCATGAAGATCAAGGATAATACCCTGTATATCGGTGGGAAATTCTATGCCGTCAATGTAGCGACCACCGTAAGGCCAGGTCTCGCATCCGTTGATCTGACTTCGGGAATTGTTACTAACTGGAATCCGTCGGTCGGCGATGGGAAGACCACAAATGAAATTGTGAACTCCATAGACATCGTAGGCAACACAGTATACGCCGCGGGCTTGTTCTCGCTATTATCAGGCAACCAGCCACGCGCAAACATAGCAGCAATCGACGCCACAACGGGCGCAGTCTTACCGTGGGCGCCGGTAAGCAACGGTATGGTCGACAAGATCAGGGTGTCGGGAAATCTCGCCTATGTCGTGGGTGAATTTGCAAACGGTGTGGGCGGCTCGGTCCGACTTTATCGAATTGCTGCCCTGGACCTTAGCTCAAATCTTGCAACCGCGTGGAATCCAACTTTTATTAATGGCGCGGTCTACGATATCGCTATCAGCGGTCCCGATCTTTACGTCGGAGGATATTATGACAGCGTTGCCAACCAGCCCCGACCCGGACTGAGTTCGTTTTCGCTCGCAACCGGGAGCCTTAAGTCCTGGAAACCTGATGCGGGTAGCAACAGCGATGGGCAATACAACATCAACTCCATCGCTTCATCAGACACCAAGATCTACGTCGCAGGGTCATTCGATTATCTAGGTCTCGAAAACCGTACGAATTACGGCGAGTATAACACCTGCCCCGCCCCGCCCTTAATCACATCGAATGGTGCTCAACTTTCCACCTCTGCTGCAGGAACACTTCAGTGGTATGAAAATAATGTTCTTATTCCCGGAGCGACATCATCATCGATCGACTATAACACTCTTGAATACGGCGTTTACGCGGTGACTACCACCGTAAATGGCTGCACAGTGAGGTCTGCTGACTTTGTGTATCTCATCACTGAAACAGAAATGTCCCAAGACAAAGAATTGTCGGTTTATCCAAACCCTGTTCGCGAGGAGTTGATTGTGCGCTTGCCGTCGTCCACCGGAAGCGTTGATTTTAAAGTTATTGACATGATGGGGCGAACGATCAGGAATATGCAATCTACAGGGACCGAACATAAGATCTCCACGCGCGAGTTGGAGGCCGGACCTTATTTGTTGCTGATACAGGACCAACGTCAAAAGCATCAAAGGAAGATCATAAAAATAAACTGATCCAATGCGTCATAGATTTTTTAAAAATAATTCTGGCAACATGAAATTTTTATCTGCTAAAATGCTGCTTCTCATATTCCTCATCGGCGGAGCCTCCTGCGGCGAAGATATTGAGGATTGCCCCAACAAACTTTGTGTACTATCCGGAGGCTGGAGGTTAGTGGAGGTTTACGTCGACGGTGTGAAGGATACGTCATCCGATCTGAGCAAATACCGGCTCACACTTTTTACACCAAACCCTAAGACGGCTGTTATTTCAAATTTTGATCGCACCAACCCCAGCGGCCGTCAGGACAACGGTGACTGGGAGTTGAGAAACCTGGACGAAGTGCTCGTGCTCATGCCCGACGCCAGCCCGGAAGAACAGTACATCATCAAGTATTTCAGCCCACGTGAGCTTCGACTTGTAGTTGAGCGCGATGTGAACAAAACCGGTCCTGAAGAATACGAATACGTTCTTGAGCCATTTTAATTTTTTAACCATGAAAAGATCTTTACTTCTCTCTATCCTGTTTTTTTCCGCAACGATCGCCTCGGCGCAGATCTATTTTGTTGGACTAAAAGCCGGGCCGACCCTTTCCAACTACAAAACAAAAACGCCGTGGAAGGAGGCACAAAACATCGGCTACACCTTTGGCTTCGTGGGCTATAAACAAATTAATGCCAACATAGGCATCGGTGCCGAGCTACAGTATATTCAGAAAGGTTACTTTCACAAAGTTTGTAACACCATCACCGACAAGCTTAAGGCGCAGTATCTTGAAATACCGATCCTTTTCGATTACACCTTTATTATACCAGGCCTGGACAACTTCAAATTGCATGGGAATGCGGGCGTGTACACAGCCTATTGGTTAAGTGGCAAATACATTACTGAAGGGTTTGATACCCCCAACGAATCGACGGAAGATTTTGATTTTGAAAACAACGATGCCAAACGGTTCGATTTCGGGCCCGCGGTGGGTGCCCGACTTGAATACTTTTTAAAAAACGGAAGCCTCTCGCTGGACTTACGATATGAGATGGGAGTGATTGATCTCCAAAACAAGCTTAACGACAACACCAACAATAACAACAGGGCGTTTATCATTGGATTCAGCTATATGGTACCGCTGGGGAATTGATTGGGAAGTAGTGAGTAGTTAGTAGTTAGTAGTTAGTATTAAGTAGTAAGTGGTAAGTGGTTAGTCGTCGATGGTGCATCGGTTATCGCCTTGCCATCAAGTATCAGCTATTTATTCTTCCGGTAGAATACGAATTCACCGCCTTCGTCGCCGACACCTTTGAGAGGGTTGCCAATTGGGGTCTGGTCGTTTGCTTCCGAAACTTTCTTTTTCACGTATTGAACAAGATCGGAAACCGGCACCTTGCTTGACGTATTACTCTTGAGAAACTCAATGAAACTTTTTGCAAACGGGCTACTGGTACCTGCGGTTCCGTCGGATACGAATTCCAGTCTACCCGAGGCGAGACCCCAACGCGATTTGTATTTTTCCACCTGCTCAACATATCCTCTCGACCCCGACGCGAATAAAGAGCCGGAAAAGCAGGCATCGGCAACCAGGAAAGTGTGTTGCGAGTTGATGTTTTCGATGATCTTTAGCACCTGAGAATTCTCAACATAACCGGATAAATCATCTTTCTGCGCATCGACCGGCACCCAATATCCTTCGCTTAGCAGCTTGTCAAAATATCCATGTCCCGAGTAGTAAATGAGGAGATTGTCTCCGGTTGAAATTTTTTCAATGTACGTCCTCAACGCTTGGTAAATATTCGAACGCGTAGCCTCCTTGTTATACAGCGTTGTGGTGTTCGCGGGATCAAAGTTGTACTTCGTTGTAAGCACTTCTTTAACAGCTTTTGCATCGGAGACCGCATTGTTGAGTGGTGGCCACGAACTGTACATGTCAATCCCTATCACAAGAAGATAGTTTGTGGCTTCCGAAGGATCATAAACGGATCCATCCGTGTTCTTTCTTTCTATAATGAATTTTTTGAGGGCTATGTTTTGGTTAACGTCTTTCGCTTCTATGGTAATTCCGGTTTCTCCAACATTCAAAGGTAAATAGATCGTAAAGGCACCATTTGCTTTCAGCGGCGTAACCGTATTGTTTATGGTAACTTGCTGGATACCGGATTCATCCATTACAATACCAGTTACTTTTACCATGTCTTCATATACCATCACGCGATCCTCCCTGAGGTTGGATGGGGTGGACAGGTATATCATCGGTGGCGTCTGGTCGTTTTGATTCCTCAGCAATGCGATCTTGTTGGGATCCACAACGACCTGCCGTAAACTTTCATTTTTTATTCCTCTATTATTTTCGGCTACAACGACGATTGTATTAGTGCCGGTCCGCAGCGTAATATTTGGTTCAATAAGTTGTTCGAACCTGTCGGAGTCTATAGCTTTTGAAAAGTCTTTGGGTCCGTAGACATCAGTGGTCAGGCCGTTTACTTTTACTTCAATACGCTCAAACGGAAGCCTTGATTTTACACGACATGAAAAGGTCTGGACACTCATACCCACCGTGGTATCGCTTCTGAAACTATGCCATTCAAATACAGGAACCTCTATGACCTCAACATTCTGAAGCGTGATCTGATTACCCTTCTTTTTCTGCGCAACTGAACCAAAACTGATGAGCAAAAACAGAATGAGATAAAATCCTTTCATCGGTCCAGAATATTTAAACATATCAGTTGACTCCAGGAAGCCGTGCGTTATCACAATTTTAGAATACTCTTAAACTCGTTTTCAGTTGTGTGAAGGCGGTCCGGGAAGCGGTTTGTTATCTTCAATAGCCTTATTGATTATAAAGAATGCCGGTATTGCCAATAGCACCCCTGCTTTCCATCCATAACCGATCTTCGGCCTGACCTTAAATGTGTTGCTGAAAAAAACCTTATCTCCATTCGCGATTGCAATCTGATAGTTCTTTTTTACAGGGGTTCTCTTCGGAATAAGGATACCAACAGACTTGGACTCGCTGCCAACGGAAGCAAGCGTTGCCACCTCTTTGGTTTTGAGGAAGAGTTTGGTATTATAATTTTCAGCGGTACCAACGACGTTTGATACTACGACAGACAAGTGTTTGCTCCTGCGCACGCTGGCGGGAACCTGAACAATGGGAACTACCTCGATGCTCAAATTGATATCGCCGCTAAAGTGCACCAGTTCGTCAACATAATTCCAGATAATGGTCTTCTTCGGTCCGGGATAAACAAGATCACCCACATCGCCCGTGACTTTTTTAAGATTAAACGACCCTTCCGACGAAGTAAATTTCACCTGTACCTGGCAGGCAATGTTATCATAAGGGGCCAGGAGGTCATACGTAATGGTGTATATCTTATTCGAAGCGTCGGTGCTCTGTGCAAAATTGACGTTACCCGCTTCCTGTCCCCATGCCGGAGCCAGGAACAACGGTAGGATTAGCAGGGAAACAAAAACGCTTCTTAAAATCATGGAGTCTTGCATGGGGCATCCGTGGTTTTTCAAAACAGAGCGAACCCTCTTTAAAGTTATTTCTTTTTTTTACATTTAATAATTCCGCTTAGTGTTTGATTGTTAATTAGCAAGAAACCAAACCGCCTCAGACACCAAACCATGCCTCATCCAGTGGTGATCAGGTCGTCATCTTGTATTTTCTTTTTGGCAACATTTCTGTGCTTCGCTGCACAAGCTCAGTTCTATCATAGTTCGATCGGCTATTCAAAGCCGAATCCACTATTACGACCAGAATACGTGGCCGTCGATGCATCGGGAAATATCTACGTTACAGACAATGGGAATGACAGAGTACAAAAGTTCAATAGCTCCGGTGAATTTATTACAATGTGGGGAACGACAGGTTCTGGAAATGGCGAATTTAATAATCCGACGGGTATCGCCGTCGACGGTAACGGCGATGTATACGTGTGTGATACATCTCCGGACAGAATTCAGAAGTTCACGAGCTCGGGTACGTTTATAACAACATGGGGAAGTTTTGGCACCGGCAATGGCCAGTTCGACGACCCTGATGGCATAGCCGTTGATGGAAACGGAAATGTTTTCGTCACCGATAAAAATAACAAGCGTATTCAAAAATTCTCAAGCACAGGGATATTCATTACTCAATGGGCCCTTGGGCATGATAACTTACCGTTTGTTGATCTCCGAGGTATTGCATCCGACGCCGCCGGGAATATTTACGTCGTCGATGCCTACACCACCAAAATTCAAAAATTCAACAACTCTGGTACGTTTTTAAGCGTGTTTGGAGGATATGGATCAGGGGATGGAAAATTTGATACCCCGGTTGGAATTGCCATTGATGAGAATCAGAACATTTTTATTAGCGACGGGGGCAACACCTTTAACAACCATAGGATTCAAAAATTCAACAGCGCCGGGGGGTTCATTTCAAAATGGGGACAGAAAGGTACAGGAAGCGGCGATTTTAACGATCCAATGGGTGTGGCCCTTGATGCTAATGGCAATGTTTACGTTTGTGAGTGGGCCAATGACCGCATTCAGAAGTTTGACAACAACGGTACCTTTATTCTAAAATGGGGAAGTATTGCCGCCGGGGATATGGACTACTTCTATCGTCCTGCAGGTGTCACGACCGATGGGTCAGGAAACATATATGTGGCAGACACAGAAAACCACAGAATACAGAAGTTCAACAGCGCCGGGAACTTCATCATGCGTTTCGGCGAGGAAGGAAGTGCGGACGGACAGTTTCTATCCCCTGAGTCAGTAGCGATCGCTCCGGATGGCAGCATTTATGTTACGGATACCAACAACGATAGAATTCAAAAATTTAACAGCGACGGAGTTTTCGCTCTCAAGTGGGGCACCAGCGGTACGGGCCTGGGTCAACTTAAAAAACCATCTGGCATTGCACTCGACAAGGATGGAAATGTGTATGTAAGTGACACCGACAATAGTCGAATTCAAAAATTCAGTAGCACCGGACAATTTATCGTGTCATGGGGAACAAATGGTACAGGCGATGGTCAATTGCGATTCCCCGGAGGGATCGCCTTTAATGAAGAGGGCGACCTTTATGTGGCGGACACAAACAACGGCCGTATTCAAAAGTTCAGCAACTCGGGCATGTTCATGGGATCATTTGGCACAGAGGGTTCAGCGGACGGCGAATTGTATTATCCGCTGGCAGTCGCATTAGATGTTGCAGGTAATATTTATGTGGCCGATCAGCTGAACGATCGAATTCAGAAGTTCAGCCCGGAAGGAGAGTTTATAACAAAATGGGGAAC
Source organism: Chryseolinea sp. (assembly GCA_036376095.1). Classification (GTDB taxonomy): domain Bacteria; phylum Bacteroidota; class Bacteroidia; order Cytophagales; family Cyclobacteriaceae; genus Chryseolinea. The sequence continues at coordinate 3,349 of DASVBA010000342.1, read as the reverse complement.
AGAGGGCTCCGGTGATGGTGATTTTGACAATCCCAGTGGGATAGCCATTGATACGGATGGACATGTGTTCGTCGCTGATCCCGGAAACCACAGAATTCAAAAGTTCGGTGTGCTCACTATTGAAAGTCTTTCAGTTCCAAAAGCGGCGCCCGGAGCATCGGTGACAATTACTGGGACAGGGTTTAGTTCCACCCCCGAACAAAATTCAGTCAGCTTCAATAACGTTGCAGCCCCAACCATAACTGCCGCGAGTCCTTCAGCGCTTACTGTTACTGTTCCCAACGGAGCGACTACTGGCGTAATTACCGTGATCCGCGAAGGTTTTAAAGCAGAAAGTGTTTCCGAATTTATAGTTGAGCCCTTTGAAATAACATCGGTAAACCCGTCGATCGATAAGGTGGGGGCACCCGTTGTCATTACCGGAAGCGGCTTCAGCGATGTTGAGTCAAGTAACCTCGTGAAATTTGGCAATATCACCGCCGAAGTAACCCAGAGCTCATTCACCAGCATTACTGTCACTGTTCCCGCTGGAGCAGTATCTGGCGATATCACCGTCACGATCTCAGGACAAACTATTACAGCACCCAACACATTCACGGTCACAAAACTTTCCATAACGCAGGTTAACTATCCTGAATTCTTCGACGTCGACGCTGCAGGCTTATCGGTCAGCATGACTGTAAATGATAGTAAAGAGATTCAGTCCGTTAAGTTCGTAAGCAAAGGTATCACAGCAGATGAGTCCACGCTAAAATCAATGGATGTCACGTTTTCAGCATCGTCCAATCAGATCAGCTTTACCGTACCTGCTGCAACTTTCACAGATCCATTAGGATTATATTCCTGGTTTTCAGTACTGGACAAACAAGGAGAAGAAGTGAGGAGCCTTCCAGCATATACCTATCTGGAGTACGGGGCATCTTCTTCCAAACAAGTAATACCTGACTTAAGCTTCGGCAAGAAGGTCAGCAACTATCAGATCGTAACCGTTCCCCTTGACCTTGACAACTCCACCGTACCACAAGTATTTAATGCGCTCGGCGGAAACGATGACAAAAAATGGCGCTTGTTTTCATTAATCTCAGAATCAATCAAAGAATATCCGGCCTTTAGTTCTATTGAAACTGGCAGGGGCTATTGGCTTATCGCCGCCAATCAAACGGAAATTAATCCTGGAAAGGGGCACACCTTACAAGTCACGCCGGACGCTCCTTTTGAGATCGCCTTAGAAGCAGGCTGGAACCTGATCGGCAACCCTTACAATTTTACTATTTCTTCTGCGGATATTGAAGAAGCCAACGGCCTGCCTGGAGGTACGCTGGATTTTAAACAGTATCTGAATGGAACTTTCAAAAATGAAGAAATGCTCAAGCCTTATCGTGGAGCTTTTGTTCATACAGACGTAGCCCAGAACATTAAAATACCAACTATCAATCATAGCCCGACCGGTGGCCGAAAACAAGAAGTAAGACCCTCGACAATTGACTCGAAGGCCTGGGAAGTAGACCTTGCTTTGAATGATGGGGATCTTCGCAATGAATTATTTGGATTCGGAATGAATCCAAAAGGAAGTGAGCAAAAAGATCTGTGGGATGAAGTCGCTCTTCCGATGTTGGAGGGTTTGAATTTTTTTGATATGACCTTCCGCGAAATCGACGGCATATCATTGACAAAAGATATTGTCCCTACTCAGGACAATTATTCCTGGCAGGCGAGGATTTCAAGCGAGCACGGCCTCACGATGACGTGGGACAACGAATATTTTGGCGATAACGATAAGCAGCTCTTCATGGAAATAGAAAGCATGGTCGATATAGTTGATATGAGAAGATCCATCAAGTCAGTGGTGCCTCCGGGAGAACAGGTTATAAAGATCCATTACGGCGATGACGCTTATGTAAAGCACCAATTAATGGAATCCAATACGCGGGTAGGAAGCGTATTCCCTAACCCTTCGCCTCGTAACACAAACCTCTTATCCGTGTTTGTAAGTTTACCCGAAGGAATCAACCGGGTCGGCTTTGAGCTAAGTGACGTTCTTGGTCGAAGGGCTGGCCTTTCAGGTGCCGGCATCTACAACGGCGGACGCAAAGCTATTGAGCTGCAAGAAGATTTTTCTCAGCTGTCTCCAGGCGTTTACCTCCTGCGATTGGAAATCAAGGACGCCAATGGAGTCACTTCGCTGCTGAATAAGAAAGTTATCTTCGAATAAGCCGCAAGCCTGGATTTGACCTGCCTTTTTTTGGACCCTTGACTCTGAACTATCGACTCTTCTTCAGAACCTCGACGTACTAATCGCCACATCCGAATTCTTCCATGCTTTCGAAAAACGTTTCGCCGTTGCTGCAACATCGGATTTTTTTCCCAACGCATTCTGGCACCGTTGTAAACCGGTTAGTGACCATCCATTTTCGCGATTTACTTTCAGGTCATCCACATAAACTTTCTCTGCATCGCTAAATCTGCCAGCCTCGAATAACGCAGCACCAAGGTAATGACGGGTCGGAAGCTTCCAGTCCGGTGGTTCGTTGTAGCGCAGTCCATCTTCAACCTTTACAGCATCCTGAAATGACTGCACTGCTTCATCGAATTTCTTTTGCTTTAAAAGTATTTCACCACGAAGAAGTGCGGATGCTATCTGGGATGAGCTTGACACGGGATTGAACGTGATGTAAATCGTATTTAGGGTATCGAGTTTGTTCAGTGAATCAAGTTTTACCAGCTCATCATCGGCTTCTGAATCATACCCGGATCGGAGGAATGCCAACCCCCGGGAGAATCGCCACATCACCTGCGCGTAAAGATTTTGCGCACCTGGATCTGGAAGGGCAAGAATGTCCGTCCACTTACCGAAACGGATATACGCAATCATCGGTTCGACCATAGCATATTGTGAAAATCCCGGAGGCGCGCCAGGGGACACAAAGTTTCCTTTATAGGCAAGCTTGAGTGCTGTCTGGATCCCAAGATTGCTTCTCCCTTCCATATACGAGCTGAAGCAGATGAAATCCACATTGTGCGGATAATACATCATCCTGTACATTCCCTGGTTTTCAGAAAATGAAAGATAATCTTCATCAACCTTTACAGCCTTGGTGTTTGCTTCGATCGACTTCGCATAGTCGCCTACTCTTACATATATATGAGCAGGCATATGAACAATATGTCCCGCCCCCGGCATTGCTGAAGCTAATACGTTTGCACTTTTCAAACCAAGCTCCGGAGTGGGTGACGCTTCGACGAGATGGATGTAAAGGTGATGCGCTCCGGGATGTTCCGGAAATTTTATCATCACAGATTCAAGCAGCTTTTTTGCCTCAGCCGTTTGAGGTTTGGGTGTTCCATCCGG
>DASVBA010000323.1:0-3439 GCA_036376095.1 Chryseolinea sp. | reverse complement strand
TGCGTAAGCGTTGAATGGGAATCCTGGTAATGTAGCTGTTACCGATGACCATACCGGTAAGGGCAAGCGTAGTGATCAGTATGAGAAATGACCAGTCGATCTCGTAATTCAGAACATCTCCAACAAATCCGAGAAGAGAATTCATCCCGATAATAAGCAACGTAGTGCCTAGCGCTATCTTGAAAGGCAAGCGGGCGAAAAAGCTCAACGTAGGAAGGATGAGGAACCCCCCTCCTGCTCCTACAAATCCCACGAGTATTCCAGTGCCGAAGCCCACAGGTGCCAGCAGTTTCAATCTTGGCTGATCCTGGTGCGAATTGTAACCACGCTTGAGTAGAATAGCCAATGATGACGCAATCGCAAGGAGAGCAAATACTGCCAGGATCAACACACGTTTTGTCAGCGCGACATCGTCATAAACAAGAACTTCGTCGGGAATAGCCGGGACAATCCATCTGCGCGTAGAAAAGATCGCGATGACCGAACAGGCGGAGAAAATGATTCCTGATCGAATGTCTATTCTATGGTCCTTCTGTTTTAACCATGCACCTATCAGGCTTGTGGTACCTACGATAAATAGGGAGTAGGAAGATGCTATCACTACATCAAGCGAAAAGAGATATACCAGGATGGGGACGGACAGAAGTGACCCACCTCCACCCGTTAAGGCAAGCACCATTCCAATTCCGATCAAGGCGATGTAACCTATAATTTCCACATGAAATGTTTTTGTTATCAATGTACATCGGCAGCAACGATGGACTTTTTGAATAGCGATGTTGTTTACTGCCGTGTTGGTAGCAATCTGATTTAATAGTTGTTATTTCTTATTGCTTCCGATATCGATCGGGGCAATGAACGACAGGATGAATCCTCGTTCGTACGCGCTTGCAGGCCATTCATCTGTAATCTGCTGCAAAAAGGAGGCTTGTGCTTTCACTGATACGGTTTGACTTAGTCTCCATTCCGGTGTGGTTACGGCAAAACTTGCAGAAATGCCATGAAGTGATGTATGCATCGAATGTGTATAAAAGGTATAGCTATCCAATCTGAATTTTCCGATCATGAGGGCAGCATTAAGCCGGTTTACCAGACCGGTAGTTGCCGTGTGATGCAAGAGGTTGTTGATCAGCGAAGTATTCTCGATCCAGAAGTATTCGCTTATCGCTAACCTGATCACAAGGCCCGCCCACAAATCAGAGGCTTTGTCCATGAACGAATGTTTCTGTGCGAAAAAGTATCCTGCATAGGGTGTCACTTTAAGCCTTGAGTTGATCTGAACGGATCCAAATAAACCAATTGTTGTGTAGTTGACGGGTGAACGTAAATCCACAAAGTCAAAATACTTCGTGACAAAAGCGCCTACGTCTTTGTAGCTGGCAGTCACATTCAGTTCAATATTCGGGTGATAATTGAATAAGGCTCCGCTATAGGGGAAATAGCCTGCTGAATGTAGCTTGGGTGTTATAATCAGAGAGTAAGACCCGTTATTAGCCTTACTCCCGGATTCCTGAGCCACTCCTTTTATTCCCGGTATAAACCAAAGTGAGAACAATAAGCCAATGACCTTTCTTTTAAAAAGGAACTGATGTGTCACTTGAAATGGCAATTAGTTCGTTGATCAGCCCGCGAAAATGTAAGAGCAATTTGCTTTTTGTGCGCGATCCAATGCCCAGATGCCGGCTGGAACAATTTGAATGCCTGGCAACACCCCACTCACCCATTCTTTACGAACCGTTTCAGCGTCAAGGCCCATTTTTTTTGCGACCATTCCACTGTAAACTGAAATCGCCAGGTTACAAACGCAGAACATAGCCCCTCTGTCCTGCATTTTTTTGATTCCGTCGACACCGTTTAGTGCAAAGTCTCCATCAGTGGCTTTGTAGTATGGATTGCGCAGTGCATGAGCTTTGGTCCTGTTATCTTTGATGTTGAAGGTCTCGCCGAGTTTGTACTTGTTCCACAAACCATCTTCAAGGGCGAATGGCATCGCATTGTGACGGAAGACGCAAACAGCTGTGATGTCGCTGTCCGGTGATCCGGTTTGATTGTTGGTAGCATAAAAACCCCAGGTCCAGATAATGCCAAATGCATCATTCGGTTCAGACGCATCAAAAACAACGCGGTGGTTTCCCTTGATATTTTTGAACCAGGCATCTGCGTCATTAACGCCGTGAGTAAGATGAGTAACAGTCTCCCTGAAGGGAGCTGCCATAGCAGTCATTCCCGCGGTAGCACCAAGGGCAAGAGTACCAATAAATTTTCTTCTTGAGTTTTTTGTGAGAGTTTTCATTTTGTTGAGGGTTTATGTGAAAGATTGTTTTTCGATTGATCACATGAGTTATGCCGCGTCTAGTTGTCTCCGTTTTGTTTACAGTCCTGATTGGCGTAACACCAGCAAAGTTGGGGTCACAACGGGGATCTCAGGTTCAAGGGTTGTCGAAATGATTTTAAACTTTTTTTTAAAGCTTATACTTTGGTTGAGTCCGCTTGAATGTATGTTGCGCCGGGAGGGAATGGCAGGATTATACAATAAAACGATACAAATTGACATGGACGACACCCCTGATTTAAGCGATGAAATAGCCAGGGGATGGTGCCGTAAGTAAAGTCAGCCCATCATGTTTGTTATTAAAACAGAGATCAGAGTTCTCCGAAGATGCCGGAGTTGACTCTGATCGGGAGAGCATTCGACTGAGCTGTTGCTCTAAGAGGGAAAGTGAATCTCGCGATAGTTAACGGATCACATTTGCTGTGAAGAATACTTCTATAACCTTCGTTGTACCATCACTTCTGCAAAGAATGGAATTGTGGGATTATCTTCGAAATTCTTTCCAAACTGCTTGCCGACTTTTACGAATGTATTCCAGGACTTATAACTGATTTGCCCGCGCACGCCGAATTTATAATTGCCGCCTGATTCATCATACCAGCCATCTTTTATGTCAGGGTAGTATTCCTTGAGCAATTTATTTTCAATGTGGGTCACGATGGGCTTATCGAAGTTGGCGAGCGCAACCACACTCCATTTCGGCTTCACATACCCAATATTCAGTGTGAAATCTGATCCTACGTTAAGCATGGTTGCGAGGTCAGAGTTGTAACGTCTGAACGTTGATGAAAGCCTTGCGCTTACGGAGAATCCATTGTAATGCCATAGTTCGGCCTGAAGGCTGGTGCGTGACTTCCAGTCGTCTACCAGATTATTTCCGAACGGAACCGTAAACTCGGTACCAATAACTATTGGTGTAAGTCTGTTCCTCCAAACGTAACCGTACGATACTCCATAGTAAGAGCCGTAATCAACACCCGACTGAATACCGATTAAATGTTTTGTGTTATCAAGGCCGCGGAAGTTTACCTCCTGCGCCAACAGGGTGCATTGAGCAAAGGCGCCCATGATGATTATAATGTATTTCATGGTTTTCATTTCAATTGA
>DASVBA010000315.1:0-4801 GCA_036376095.1 Chryseolinea sp. | reverse complement strand
GGATTTTGCCCTCGATTCTGGTGAGTGCATTTATGGATGAAGCGTGCCCATACTTTTTACCGCGGAAGCAGAAGAGCTCGCGCAGAGTCTTAGGGAAAAGAGACAATTGTATTTTTTTGCGGCTTTTGCGGGTATTAATTCTGCGCTTTTGGTGCTTAAAAACAACTTTTCTATAACATGCGAACCTGATTAACTACGCCCAAGCTCACTACAGACTATACTCTTAAGAGACCCCCGCAAAGTCCACCGTGTTGAGTGGAATAAGATTGACTTTGAATTTTTTCACGATCATGTTCATGATCGGATCATTGCCGATCTTTTGAAGGATGCGCGTCGTTTGGTTTGCGTCGTATCCCATCACCATCTGATCAATAAGACCAAGGTGTTTCACAGCATAAAAGAATCCTGCTATCACATACGGCCCGAAGGGAGTATGCGGAATATCAAAGGAAGTGCCCGACATGTTGAACACCGTGTTCGGCAAATAATCCCCCGTGTGCTCAATGCCTTTAAGATTCATGTAATGATTAGCGGCATGAGTACGTGAGGATTGCCGGGGGTCGCTCATGGACAACAATCCGGCGAGAGGTTTTTGCGTTTTGGATTGATCAATCAGGAGCTCTTTCGCGCTTCGGTCATTTTGTGCATGTTTTCTTATCTCAGCCTGCACGGTATCCCAGAAAGGCACATGCGGTTCGCCGTCATCGACACGGATCAGCGCGTGAATAGCATAATCCTGTATTCCGCACGTGATCTGTATTTCCAACACCTTAAGCTCAGGATCACCGGAAATCGCTTTTTCCAATAGCGTCCGCTGATGACGCGGGTGAGTACGCAACAAGTCGATGCTCGTGATCCAGTCACCAGCAAGGTATCCATCATATGCATACACTTCGCGAAGCATCATCTTGATCGCGGTGTCGTTGATGATTTTGTATGTCTTGCCTTTCACTTCGATTTCCGGTTTCTCGGCAACGATCATCTCCTCGATCTCTACGCCTACCGCCGAGGCATTCAACATACCACAGTTCAATGGCGAACCGTCAACGATCCTAAGGTCGTGCACATGGCTTATATAATTTTCATGAGAATCTTCCGTCAGGTGGCCGTGGGTCTGGATATGAACATAATATCGCATCGGCACATTGATATTGTTCAGGCGCTGGGCCTGTTCAAAAGTGCGTTTGATATCCATAACCACGTCCGGGGTTACAAAGGACCCGGCTGCCCTGATCACGTGCACTTCGACATCAATCCCGGAGTTCCGGAATGAGGCGCTTGTGTTTGAGATAGCGTCAATTTGAAGCTGGCTCAGGTCACGGGCATCTGCACACCCGATGAGAATATGGACTTGCTTTTCGCGGATCATTGTAAAAGTGCTTAGTGCCCAAAATATAAAAACTATTTCATAAAGCCTTGTTGTAAATGGCCGGTAGTGCCAGGGATACTTGATGTATTATTCGATACGGCGTTCCTGGAATTTTTTAGCTCAGAGATCGAAGACTACGCCCACGCAAAGTGCAGCAGAAGAAATGCCCAAATTAGTTGTAACAACAGCAGTATTTTTTTTGTGCTTTTTGCGGGCATCTCTCGCCGCTTTGCGGTTAACAAATTCTCACTATCCTAACATTCCTGCTCGATATCATGCACAATGGTGATCACTTATGGGGAATGTGGTGATCCATAAACTTTTTCCTCGCCGCTTCCCAATTGTCGAGAACTTTCGATCTGGAAGAATTCAGCTCCTGGCTCAGCTTATTGCTTTGGGTGACCACCTCATTTACTTCCCTGACGCTTTTGTTGAAGGCGTCCACATCGGCCTGGGTGCGCCTGGACGCGGGTATTGCCTCAAACGCCTTCTTGGTTTTTTCAAACTCCTCGAGCTTAATGAGGTAGTCACTCAGAACTGAAAATTTATCTACCTCCTTTTTGTGAAACTCCAACGCTTGTCTGCACGCTGTTTTCACTGAGGCATCGCCGTTGAAAGCCTTCAGCGTATCAAGCTTGAGCAAGCCTTCGACGGAAAACTTAAGCATACTGTTCCTTGACTGTTCCGCGGCGTTAAGGTCGCGTTTTGCTAATGCTTCTAGTGCAAGGGTCTCCTGAACTGAACTTTTGAAAAATATCAAATACAACTGATTGAGATAATGGTTGACTTTCCCGGTCTTAGTAAGCTTGCCAGTTAGCTTGGACTCTTCGCCTTCTATCAGCTTAACATCATGGTTGTCAGCAAATGCCTTGTATGCGGTGGCTACGTCTTTATACGCAGCATCGACCGTCTCGCTTGCCTTTTCCTGGATAAGTAGAATTGCCTCCATCGCATCATAGGATCGTTCGGCGATCTCTTCCATGTCGATGATCTTGCTATAATCATCTGTAAATATTGACAGAAGAACTGACCAGTATTTTTTGTAAGCATCTCTAAGGGAGGCATCTCCCTTATATGGGCGCAATCGTCCTCCCTCCTGAATCGCCTGGCGTATGGACATAATCAGCTCTTGCCTTCTTTTCTCCATTTTCCGGGCCCGGTGGCCGTGAGCAACCTCGCTCATGTAGCTCATATATTTCGTCGACAGCAGCGCTTCCCGATCAGAAAGTTGCCTCATGTGCTCCACCGGAGATTCGTCGGCCGTAGCAGAAAAAGAATTAAAAAACGCAGAGAGGATTATTGTAGTTGCAGCAATTCGGTATAGCATTTATTTTTTGGTAACGTATGAAATCAAATCGCAAGTAATTAGAAAGGTCTCATTGACATACAGGTCGTCTTCAAGATTTTTTATCCAGTTATTATTGAATTCGTTCGAGTAGGAGTCTGAATGCATTTTGAAGTCTCCATTCCTAAGCAATTCCGCCTTAAATACCTTTGTCGAAGTTTTCATTCCGGCTCCGATTTCCTTAATAAGCTGTGTATAGACCTCGCTATTTTTTTTAAAGTCCGTCCACTTTAAAGCTACACTGTCTGACTTAAACTTATAGTCCGAATATTTGATACCCAGGTTCCGAAGTGAATTGAACTGAGGTTGTCCTTCAATTCTGTGTTTGCTTTTTTCAAACAGCTCGCTACGGGGGAGCGAAGCCAGCGGCTGGTAGTACACTTTCTTTTCGATGGAATCCGGGACGAACGAAAGCGGTAAGACACGTTCGCTCAGCGGCAACTCCTGCAAAGCGTCAGGTAGTTCGATATCAGGCCTTACGCCCCTCTGCTGCGCGGTCTTACCTGTAACCCTGTAAAGCTTTTCTGTGGTGACTTTAGCAAATCCCGCAGAGCTAATAATATCATCGATTCGGGGCTTGGATTTCTTTTCTTCAACGTTCAATGTCGGATCCGCCGGCATTATCTGTTGTGCCGTCGCTTTGCCATACGTTCTCGCTCCTACTATCAGGGCGCGGTTATAATCCTGTAACGCGGCCGCCAGAAATTCAGAAGCCGAAGCGCTCAGACTATTTACCATTATCACAAGGGGCCCGTCGTAAATGGTACCACGATTGATGTCTTTTAACGTGAATGGTTCACTATCCTTGTTTTTCATTACCCCAACGGGACCGGCGTCAATGAATATTCCAGCCATTGCAACCGCTTCCGCCATTGAACCGCCTCCATTGAATCTGACGTCCAGGATCAATCCTTCAATATTCTCGCGCTTAAGTTTAACTATTTCCCTGGCCATATCGCTGGCGCATTTTGAACCCTGTGCATCACCCCAATTACTATAAAAATCCGGCAGGGAGATAAAGCCGATCTTGTGTTGTCCGTCAAGAACAAAACTTTTTACGGCGTTCTCTTCCGCCGTTACTTTTTCTTTTCGAAGGTGTACCGCTTTGATCGTTCCATCTGCCTTTTTTAATGTCAGCTCTATGTTGAAAAGATCTGGTTCACCCAAAATGTCATTTACCTCCTCACTATCAATACCCCAGAGGTCCTGTTGTTCTTTGCCCTCCCAACGGATGGCCTGAAGCACATCTCCTTTATGGATTTCACCAGAGTTCCATGCCGGTCCACCAGGCATAAGGTGAGAAATTACTACTTCCCCGCTTTCGTTTTCTTCAATTGTAAATCCTAATAAAAAACCTTCTGTGCTCAGGGATGATATAAAACGCTGCATTTGATTCGTCGTGAAATAACTTGTATGCGGATCAAAAGCCGTTGACATAGATTGAAAGAACACGGAAGCCACATACGCCTCAAATCCATTGGCGTGATACAGGATCCTCTCCGCATTACGAGACAACATTTTCAGCACCTGCTGTCGCGTTGCATCTTCATGTTTTGTTAAAAAATCATTATCGGCCTTCGCTGCCGTCCTTGACGCCAGATTGGCAAGTCGTTTCTGAACGTGAAAGCGAATTACACGCTGCCAATGCGTACGCAATGCTCCCATGTCGTCGGACCAGCTGCTATCCTCCTTCAAAAACGATTGACTGAAAAAATCAGTTGGTTGGAGCGCTACTTCCTTGATGCCTGCACTGTATCGTTGAAGACACTTTTGGTACAATTGAGTGAGTTGTGTAAGAAACAACCATCCTGCTCCGTTCAGCTCCTCATCAATTTTCCGGCGATAGACAAGCAACGAATTAAGGTCTTCCTTTGTAAAGTATACCCGGTCCGGATCGAGGTCATCGATCGTGTGGTCAAAGACCCAGGCAGAGTACGTGTCGTCCATTGGTCGAGGCTGTATGTGCTTCTCCATGAGCGTTTTCTTCAACATCCGTGCTTCTGCTGAAAATTTCGCCGACGTCTGCCCCAGGGAGGAATGTGCAGCGAGACAAAGGACAAAAAGTGAAAATGTTATCGTTAAATTGA
>DASVBA010000300.1:0-4804 GCA_036376095.1 Chryseolinea sp. | reverse complement strand
GAAGATTTGCTCCTTTGGGAATGAATTCCAATTGCTGAATCATGTCCTTTAATCGTTGCTGAGCATCGAGGCTTAACCCCCTTTGAACCGGAGTCACTTTGACCACCGTCCCCTCTGCGTCCACCTTAACTATAAATTCATAAACACCATAAGCCTCATCGGGCAGCGTGGGCGTCTGAACTTTCGGCCAATCAAAACCATTAAAACCAGACATTGAAACGCCACCTCCTCCTCCACCCTGCTGACCATAGAGGGCCTTGGCGTCAAGCTTACCTTCCGGACTCCCCTTATCGCCGGTCTTATCCTTGTCATCTCCGTGGCTTCCAGGGGTACCCTCTTTGTTACCTTCTTTCTCCGTGGTAGCCTGATCGTCGCTAGGTTTATATACGGCTTTCGGCTGTTCCTTTTTTACTTCAGGTTGTTTCTCAACCTTTTTCTCTTCGACCTTTTCCTTAGGTTTCTCCGCCGGCTTTTCAGGCTCCTTCTCTTTCACTACGGCGGGACTTTCAACCTTTGATACAGGTTTCTCCTCAACCTCTTTTATGTCGGCTGGTGGTGTAGTTTCCTTTATTACCTCTTCCTTGACTTCCGGCTGTTCCTGAACTTCTTCTTGTACAGATTGTTCGGGTTGATTGCCTTCGTTACCCACGGGGGTCTCAGGCTGAACATCGCCACTGCCCTCGGTGTCTAAACCAAAATTCAACTCAATGCCGTATTCAGGCAAAGGAGGATTGGGGGCCCTCCATGCGATAATAACAAACAAGAGAAAGACAACCAGCACCTGTATCCCTGCCGTTGACAAGGCTGCAATTCTTTTGTTCTTATTCTCCTGCTCCTGCTCGGTCATAACTACTTTGGTTTCGTTGCTACGACAACCTTTGCTTCAAGTGACGTTGCCAGACCCGCCACGTACACCAAGTGTTCTGACGCAACGTCTTTATCAATATGCAACACCACAGATCCACCGGCACCGCCTAAACGACTCTTAAGCTCACCTTCGAGCGTGGCGCGAGTCACTTTCTTATCATTAACATAGTATTGCAATCCTTTGGTAACAGTCACGGACACTTTTTGAACCTCAATCGAGCTTGCTTTGCTGCTGGGCAGACTCACGGGTAAGCCTGAAGGCGTCACAAAGGACGACGTGAGCATGAAAAAAACCAGCAACAGAAAAATAAGGTCCGTCATTGAGGCCATGCTGAAACTTGCATCTATCTTGTTTTTTGAGCCGATGTTCATAAGCTTATCAACACTATTAAAATTAGCGAGGTTCCTGCAACAAGTCAATAAAATCGATTGAAGTATACTCCATCTTGTGAATGACCTTTTGTACGCGTGACACGAGGTAATTATAGGCCAGATAGGCGATTATACCCACGATTAGGCCTGCTACGGTCGTGATCATCGCGGTGTAAATACCCGACGACAAGAGTTTTGGACTAACTGAACCTTCTTCCTGGGAGATGGAGATAAAAGCTTCCACCATACCTATTACCGTTCCAAGGAATCCCATCATTGGGGCCGAACCCGCGATCGTTGCTAGCGTGGGAAGGTTCTTCTCAAGCTTAAACACTTCGATCTTTCCAACGTTCTCGATAGATGCTTCGATATTCTTTAATGGGCTTCCTATCCGGGCAATACCTTTTTCGATCATTCTGGCCACTGGAGTTCCGTTTTGAGAACATAACATCTTTGCTCCGTTGATGTCGCCACGAAGCACCAGTTCTTTGATGCGCCCCATGAACGCTTCCGGATCCTGATTGGCTTTGTTGATGGTAAGAACTCGTTCAATGAACAGATAAATAGCAAGTACCCAAAGCACGGCGATGGGGATCATCATGAATCCACCTTTTATTGCAAGATCAATTATCGATAACGATTGGCCGGCTACTACCTCTGGTTCAGTGACTGCCTCGGTCACAATTTGAAGTAAAATCATGTAGATGTATTAGTTTAAAAAATAAAGTTCATGGAGGCTACTCGCTCCATACTTTGCCATCAGGACAGAAAACAATAAACTCTTAATATTTGATGACCCATATTTTATCCCCGTAATCTCCGCCCTTCATTCCGTCGGCAGTAGCTTGTGCATTGGCATACGTATCTCCATCCGCTACAGCGAGCCTGTGAAATTTAGTTTTGCCGAACGGAGGAATAATACGAGACGTCACCCCTTTAGCACTGAGTTTTTTCGCGTAATCCATAATCAGGTCACCATCAATTGAGCTGGCAACGACAACAAAATAACGTCCTTGTCTGTCGGTTAGTGTCTCAATTGTTCCTGCAGGTGGAGTTACCACAGCCGTGGCTGCAGTTGCCTTCTTTTGTTCCTCCTCCAGGCGTCGTTGTTCCTCCAGCCTGGCCGCCTCCTTCTTACGCGCAACCTCCTGAGCAGCCAACCGCTCTCTACGCACCTGTTCTTCTGCCTGCTGTTGTTTAGGTCGATACATGGCAAAATACCATACCGCGCCACCAGCGATCAGCAAAACGAGAAGCACACCCAATACCTTGGGCCAAATAGCCGGCTTTTCGTCCTGGTACGAATAAGAATACGATGGCTCATAAAATTGATTTTCTTCAACGAACTCCTCTTTAGGCTGGTCTTCTTCCTTTATTTCCGCAACTGGTTCTTCGGAAGTATATGGAGGAGGTTCCGATTGAACTTCAGAACTCTCGATGCTTGTATTTTCTTCAACCGGAGTATCACGCTTGAGAGGCTCATACTCTATTTCTGGAAGGCCAAAGGTATCATCCGCGTTTTCAAGATTCTCCTGAGGTTGATCTTCATTTTGTTTTTTTCTTCTTGCCATAAGGCGTTAATTGGTTAAGTACCAGTGTAATTATACAAAATTAAGCTAAAATTTCACCGATCCAAGCGGTGCACCGTTGCTATGCGATCCCCGATCATAAGGTCAAAATCCATGCTCTCAAAAACTCCAGGTGATGCCAGCCATTAGCTGGAAGCCACGCACAGGATAATTGAGAAAAAGTGGATATTTATTTGAAGTAATGTTGTGAAGCTGCACGAATGCTGAGAAGCTCTTCGAAAAAAGATACTCAGTCTTGAAATTAAGATCGAATGCAGCATCCAACTTTACTTGCGTGTCCGTCGCCGGATCCATTGCCTTCATTCCTCCCTGGGCAATCAGGTCTGCGCTAAAAATAAACTTGTCATACAGATTATACGAACCGTTTGCGGTTAGCTTATACGTTGGCCTATGCCACGCCTCATTGAGACTTCCTGTTCCGTAGTTATAAAAATCACCGCGCAGCATGAACTTCGCGACTTCGGATTGTGCATAACTCAACGCCGCAAAGAGATTCGCGCGTCGTGTTCCAGCCCCCCCGTCGTAAACCACGTCAAACTTCGACTGGTCATCCTCCGAATTCATAAAGTAATACCAGTTCTTCAGACTCGTGAACGACATTCCTGTGTGCACTGCCACCTTGTTTCCCAGTCTTGCTTTCAATCCTACACTAAAGTCCAATGCTTTGTTGGTATGAAAGATCGGCACGTTGGGTGCAAGCCAAAGATTGTCGTATGAAAGCGACTGAAGGGAAACTTTCTCGATGCCACCCGTCAACGAAGCCACGGCATCCACTGATGGACTCAAGGGATAACTGGCATTTACATCGGGATAGAAGTGCAGTTTTTTCGAATCGATCGTATCGTTTTCGTATGCGGCGGTAATTCCAACACTAAGTTTGAGATCATCAATAACGACGAATTGATAGGAAGGCGTAACCGTAAACAAATTACGCGCCTTAGCTTCCACCTGACTATCCTTGCGGCTGATAATGAAGTAATCGGCTCTTATACGGATATGCTGGTCTTCATCCAGCTCATAGGCGGAATTGAAATTAAAACCGACCTCCGTTTCACGAGCATCGTACCTGTCTTTAAGAAAACTGAAGGAAGCCCCTAGCTTGTAAGAAAAGTCAGAATTTTTTGAATTCGACAGTTGACCCGCCAGCTTGAACAGGTCAAAAGATTGCTTAATGGCACTGGCGTCTACATCAGTCCCGGCAGGGTATCCGTAAAAGTGAGTGGTGCGATTCTGAAAACCAACGTTGCCTGAAAGCGCGATGGCATCGCTAAAGGATTGTCCGAAGACCGAAATGCCCGTTGAGCCGCTGCCCGAATTCTTTCCGTCAACTGGTCCCTTGTCCGAGCTGCTATGATAAAGTTGAGCTCCTACCAGCTTGTTCTTATCGCGCGTGGAATTTATGTAACCCTCAAGAAGCGGAGACATATAGTTACCAAAACCAGCCCTTAAAAAACCACCGTACACTCTGGATTGTCCTTCAGCCTTCAACTTCAGTGGCCGGACTTGCGAGTTAATCTGTGGCGCACGAAAATTAAATGATTGAAAGTCATAGGTAATTGGAGGTTTGATCGGCTCAGACGCGCGAGGCGGGATCTTTTCAAAATTCCTATTGGCCTTCGGTAATGTTATCTGACGCTCTTTAACAATCTCTATTGTAACGTCTTCAATTTCACCCTCACCTTCCCAGTCTTTTTTCGGTTGCTGTGCATAAAGCAAAGAAACGGAGAGGAAGCCAACCCCAGTCAGTGCGGCCAATCTGGTTGAAAATGATTTCAGGTAGCGTCGCATCAGTAATTTATCTATTGAGCTCCAGTGTGTCAGCATCCGTTTGTTTTTGTTTTTCTGCTTCGAGCTGGTCCAAAGCGTTAAGTTTTCGTTTTGCTTCGTCCTTTACGTGTTGCAAAGGAAAATGATCTATCAACGACTGAAGCGTAGCCTTGGCCTGGAATATATCATCCATTGCCGTAAAATTGTCT
>DASVBA010000261.1:0-5281 GCA_036376095.1 Chryseolinea sp. | reverse complement strand
AATGGGTACGCTGTAGTAACAAAAAAAGACGGCTTTGTTACAAGCAGCACGCAACCTGGCACGGTCGGTAATCTGGTCCGTAAGATCTAACGACCAAGCCAATCGCATGCCTGGATATTGAGATGCAGTATATAAGAGGCTAAGCGTTTACAAGGGCCCGATCAAGATGTACATAACCGCCATCAACATGAATTAATTGTCCTGTAGTATGACTGGATCGTTCGGAAAGCAAGAATGCTGTGGCGTTCGCAATTTCCTCGGCAGTTGTCATTCTGCCGCCTAATGGGATTTTAGATTCTATTTCCGCGAGTTTCTCTTTCGGGTTCGGCAACGTCTGAATCCACTTTTCATACAACGGAGTCCAGCATTCGGCAACAATAATAGCATTGACGCGAATATTGTACTTAAGCAATTCGACTGCCCACTCTCTGGTTAGTGCATTTCTCCCGCCGTTAGCTGCCGCGTAAGCAGAGGTACCACCTTGTCCGGTCTCAGCAGTTTTCGAGCCGATATTAACGATCGCGCCTTTTGTTTCTTTCAACGCAGGAAGTGCAAAGTGCGCCATGAGGTAATAGTGAACGACGTTCTTGTGAAGGGACTCCATAAACTTCTCATAAGTTCCTTTCTCCAATCCAATGCCGTCATTAACTCCCGCGTTATTTACCAGGCCATGGACCTTGCCATATTTTTTAATTACCTCCTTCACAGCCTTCTCAGCGTTTTCAGGAATAGTCAACTCTGCCTCTACCTGAAATGCTTTCCCTCCGGCGGCCACCACTTCTGCGACGACTTTTTCATTATCCTGTTTACTACGTCCCACTACCACAGGAATAGCTTCTTCTTTGGCCAGAACTTTTACGATTCCTTCACCAATACCTTTTGCTCCACCTGTTACGATGATCACTTTATCTTTTAAGAGCAGGTCCATACTTTTCCGGGTTTAGAGTTTATAAAATCGTTCTGCATTTTTTCTGAAAACATCTTCTTTTTCGTTGGTGCTCAGTTTTGAAAAATAGTCCTTTGCCAGCTCTACAACACCATTATAAGTTGCCGCCACGAGGCAAACCGGCCAATCACTGCCAAACATGACGCGATGCGTTCCAAACGTTTCAAGCACAACGTCGAGATAAGGCCTGAAGTCTTCTTTTTTCCAGTTCTTCCAATCTGCTTCCGTAACCATTCCTGAAATTTTACAGGATACATTCTCGTACTTGCCAAGTACCTTCATCTCTTTTTTCCACTGATCTATTTTCTTGTCCCTGATGTAGGGCTTCGCGATATGGTCGATGACAAAAGGTTGATAAGGAAATGACTTCACAAATTCTTCCGTATAGGCCAGCTGATCGGGATAGATGAGGATGTCGTAGGTAAATCCGAAAGCATGCAACTCTCCAATTCCTCTTTTGAAAGCGGGGCGCAACATAAAGTCCCGTTGCTTTTCGCCTTGAAGAACGTGCCTGAACCCTTTCATTTTTTTGAACTGACTGTAGTGTGCCAGCCGTTCATGAACATTGTCTGCCTGTAGATCGACCCATCCCACAACACCTTTCACAAAATCATTCTTGTCAGCATTGCCCAATTGAAAAACGTTTTCAGCCTCCGATTGGTCTGATTGAACAACGACACTGCCTTCCAGCTCATTGGCTGCTAACAACGGTTTGAGATCGGAAGGAAGAAAATCGCGCTGAATCGCCGACATGTGCTCGTCAATCCAGCTATCTCTGACGGGATCAAATTTCCAAAAATGCTGATGTGAATCTATACCCTTCATGCCTCCTATAATTGAAATATCTTCTTCATGAGCACCCACTTCTCGCCTGGTTTGGCAAATGAAAGAGGCTTTTGAAACTTCCACATGTATTCCTCCCACTTCTTGACGATGGGATTCGCGGCGTCCATTCGCTCTTTGTTTTCGAATTCGAAGTCATCGGTAGTTTCCATGATCATAAACATCCGGTCACCGACGCGGTATATGTCCATGGTTGTAATTCCGGCATCGATAATACTTTTTTTTATTTCAGGCCAGATCTCCTTGTGGATACCTTCATACTCGGCAATCAACGCCGGATCATTATTGAGGTCAAGTGCAAAGCAAAATCGTTTCATTGAGGAGAAGTACTTATATGAATTTCAATCCTTCGTGCTCAAGCTTACTATACTTTGTACGATCGAATATGTAGTAGAAGGCGCCTTTGCGCGAAGTTTCCTTTTCCTTTTCATTCAGCTTATTCAGAATACTAAGTGAGAGGATCTTACGTGTGAAGTTGCGTTTGTCGATGGGGCCTTCATAGATAGCCTCGTATAAATTCTGAAGCTGCGGAAGTGTGAATTTTTCAGGCAGTAACTCGAAGCCTATGGGGTGGTTGGCGACCTTCTGCTGAAGGCGCTCTTTTGCCTTCATTACCATTTGTTTGTGATCGAAGATCAAAGCAGGCATTTTGCTTAAGGCAAACCAACGCGCTTCATGATCATGTTGGAGCTGTTCGCTGTATTCGGCAATGTTAATTAAAGCGAAGTAGGCAACAGATATCACACGGCCTGCTGCATCGCGGCTAACATCGCCGAAACAATACAGCTGTTCCATGTAAATATTCGATAAGCCAGTGAGTGTATTTAATACGCGTGATGCTGCCTCGTCCACGTTTTCGTCTTTGTTGACGAACCCTCCCATTAAAGACCATTTGCCTTTTTCCGGTTCGAATCCACGTTTGATAAACAAGCCCTGGAGCTGGCGGCCGTCAAATCCAAAAATGATACAGTCGACGGCGACCAATATGCGGTCATGGCTCTTGTACTTGTTTATATCCATGTTAACGTGATGGAGCTTTGAGTGATGAGTTATGAGTTATGAGTTATGAGTTGGGGTGTGAGTGTGTGTGTGCTGGCGGACAATTCCTTCTACCATATACCATATACCTTATACCGTATACCTTATTTCCTCCCCCACAATCATCCCGTGAAACTAGTCATCACATAGATCACGATACCAATGACAAGCAAGGACCATCCGATGTCCCAGGCATTGTAGCTGTTCCGGTTTGTCTCCTTTTGTTCAGCCGTAAGCGATCCAAATGTAAGACCTTTAATCTTTTCATAATCCGGTGCTGGTGTCAGCAAACTCACGGCCAGGCAAAAGCTCACGCAGAATAAAAAGAACCATGCCGCAAAGGTAAGGAAGTTAGTGGATGCCAGCTTGTAAAGGATTCCTTGCGGATCCAGTGAATCCAAGGCAAGCTCAAGACTTATACGGAGGAAAGCCACGATCAATCCGACGACCAATGTCGCCATGGCCCCTTGGCTATTGATCCGTTTGTAAAATATTCCCAGCAGGAACACCGCGGCGATTGGTGGCGCAATGTAAGATTGAACAGACTGTAAGTATTCGTACAAGACGCCGGAAATATTCTGCATAATTGGTATCCACAGAATTCCCAGGATAACAACGATAGCAGTTGCAATGCGGCCAACGCCAACGAGTTTTTTTTCAGGTGTCTGGGGATAAAGTTTCTTGTAAATATCAACGGTAAATAATGTAGAACATGAATTGAATACCGAGGCCAATGAGCTCATCAGCGCAGCCAGTAATCCCGCGACAACGAGTCCTCTGAAACCTACGGGCATCTTATTCATAAGCAGAGCGGCAAAGGCGCCATCCGGACTATCCCATTGCAGCTCGCCGCGATTCTTCAACGCCAGGGCTATAACGCCGGGGATGAGAAAGAGAAAAACCGGAGTAAGTTTTAGAAGACCGCCGAAGATGGTACCTCTTCGTCCTTCCTTTATGTTTCTCGCGGCAAGGACTCGTTGAACAATGTATTGATCCGTGCACCAATACCATAATCCTACAATTGTGCTTGTTATCACAAGGCTTGGCCATGGAAAATCAGGATCGCTCGCTGGTCTCCACATATTCAGATAACCGGGTTCCAGCGATTCCTTAAGTCCACTCCATCCTCCAACTGCCTGCAAACCGATAAAGGTTAGAGTAGCTGCGCCTATCACAAGAACAACTGTTTGAAGAGCCTCAGTATATACAACGGCACGCATACCGCCGAGAATAGTATAGATTCCCGTTAGAATAACAGTCGCAAGAGCACCCGTCCAGAAATCGATGTTAAGGATTGAGGAAATCACGATACCGCCAGCATATACCGTTACTGAAACTTTTGTAAGCACATAAGCGATAAGCGAGAACAGGCTAAGAAACCAGCGTGTTCCGGAGTTGAATCGCTTTTCAAGGAATTCGGGCATCGTAAAAACACCGCTACGCAGGTAGAATGGCATGAAAACCCATCCCAGCGTTATGACTAGCCAGGCGTGCAACTCGTAGATGAGCATTGGAATTTTTCCACCGGCACCGGCGCCAGCTAAACCGACGATATGCTCGGATCCGATGTTCGACGCGAAGATCGACGCCCCGACAATAAACCATCCGATGTTACGGCCGGCAAGAAAATAGTCTTCAGTGTTTGATTGCTTTCTGGTCATCACCCAGACGGCGACACCGGCGATCACGAGGAAGTATCCTCCGATGACCACCCAGTCTAATGTTTCAAATCCTTTCATACAATGAGGTTAGGTATTCGGTAAGTGGGTTTCAAAACTTTTCGTGCTAACGGTAATATACGTCATTCCAACGAAGCATATTTTTGAATTCATACAGGTTAGTATGCTTGTCGATCCGAATGTATTCTATACCCGCCATTTCTGCAAAATCTTCAAGATGTTCGGATGTGAGATTTTGGCTGTAACAGGTATGATGGGCGCCTCCCGCATAGATCCAGGCCGCGCACCCTGTATACATATCGGGTAATGGCTTCCAGAGCACACGCGCTACTGGAAGTCTAGGAAGATCTTCCAGGGGTTTAACCGCTTCCACTTCATTGACCAGAAGCCTGAACCTGTTACCCATGTCAACCATCGACGCGTTCAATGCATTTCCAGGCGCTGTATTAAAGACGAGTCTCACCGGGTCCGCTTTACCTCCTATTCCTAATGGATGAATTTCACATGACGGTTTTTTTTCCGCGATCGACTCGCAGATTTCCAGCATATGGGCTCCAAGCACCATAGGGTTAGAAGGATCGAAATGATACGTATAATCCTCCATGAATGAATTTCCTCCCTTTAATCCTGTGGCCATCACTTTCATTGCGCGAACTAGCGCCGCAGTTTTCCAATCACCTTCCCCTCCAAATCCATATCCTTCCGCCATCAGCCGCTGCACGGGCAATCCAGGTAACTGAACAAGTCCGTGAAGGTCTTCAAATGTATCGGTGAA
>DASVBA010000254.1:0-6644 GCA_036376095.1 Chryseolinea sp. | reverse complement strand
AACAGTAAAAAGTTTAAGTATACGGCGAGAATAACAAAAAACGCTCCGCCTATACTTCCTTCCCATGTCTTATTAGGAGAAATAGTCGGCGCCAGACGATTCTTTCCAAACAGTTTTCCAGAAATATACGCTCCGGTGTCGTGTACCCATAAGAAAAGAAAGTATCCCCAAATAATCCCGGGCTCGTAAGCACCACCCATGACGAATGAACAACTATAAAGAAGTATCAGCTCTAATGTGACATAGATCTGTCCAAGGAAAATGACGGCGATATCAAGGAACGGATTTTGCGACTTTGTATAAAGTGATGTGGCGAGAATAAAACAGACTACAGGAATATTGATCAAAAAAATTTCAACACCATATTTAAGGTTCATTACATAACAAACGGAGGCGAACAAACCGGCTGAAAGTATAAATGCAGGAATGATCCGGTGCACGGGACGTAGTACCCCAAACAAACGGTAAAATTCCATCAGTCCCAGAAACCCAATTGCTCCACACAACAGAAAAAAGGTGTAAGGCCCAAAATATACGGCAACACTTATGACAAGGACGATGCATACTCCCGTTAAGGATCGTTTAAGAAATTCACTCGTTATTTTCACCCGGTCTTTTATAAAACCCTTGTAATTCACCATACGCCACAATATGATCACGCATGGCATCCTCAAGCTGGTTGCGTGTCGATCCCTCGGTCAGATCGATCAGATCATCCAGGGCATAAACTTTGAAAATGTATCTATGCGTTCCTGATGGTGGACAGGGACCGCCGTAATCATTGCGGCCAAAATCATTCATCCCCTGTTCACCGGGTACCTCATTTGCACGAATGTGTTGCATAATTGGAATATTCCAAACCAACCAGTGTAGCCAGGTGCCAGATGGCGCATCAGGGTCTTCGAAGATGAGAGCAATACTTTTTGCTTCAGGGGGGATTGCTTTGATTTCAAGCGGAGGATTTATATCCTTTCCATCACAAGTATACTCGCGTGGTATATTGCCTTTATCACGGAATGCAGCACTTGTTACGTGCAACACTTTAAATGCTGTTGGAAATGACGGCTCTTGCATGTCCGGCATGCTATTGCTTATTAAACGCCTCAGTTGCTTGTTTTGCGGTTTCTTTTGCCTTCCCCTTGATGGCTTTCAACAGCTCATCAAACTTCTCGTCGATCCTGTCGCTCATAGCATTCGCGAGTTTCTCTCCTTTCTTTGATATCTTTTTTCGCGTATCTGAGCCCTTGTCAGGTGCAAATAAAACACCCATCGCCACGCCTGCTGCCAGACTTGCCAGCATTGCCAACATTGTCTTTCCCGTATTCATAAATATTTATCTTTTGGTGTACCTCTAAACTAAGACATGATCTGTGGCCGACCTATGACGGAAATCATTTCGGTAAGTGAGATTTAGCGGGACCGATGATCATCGCGAATCAAATTGAAAGTGACTGCTTCGAATAGAATGTAAACACTTCCACTGCACCTCGACACTACTGAAGAACTATTGACCAAGTATACAAAGCAAAAACAAACGCGATCAAAATCATATTTTACTCCTGATTTGGCTCATACCTAACCACCACGGAGTGTCTTAGCTTTATAATCAGCGCTGCATGGCGCGATAGATATTCGTTCAGTCAAAAAAATCTATTTTTATGAAAACAAATGAAGAACTCAGAAAAGACGTAATGGACGAGATCAAATGGGATCCGGAATTACGCAATGTTGCCACAGAAATTGGAGTTGCCGTTAAGGACGGTGTGGTTACCCTCTCAGGAGATGTAGACACTTACTGGAAAAAGATCTCTGCAGAAAGGGCTGCACAACGGGTACGGGGTGTACGGGTCGTTGCGTGTGACATCGAAGTGAAACTCGGGTCCATCGTAAAAACTGACACCGAAATCGCTGAAGCGGTACGAAATGCCTTGGGCTGGAACAGTGCTGTCATCGATGATGAGATTGAAGTTAAGGTAGACAATGGCTGGGTATACCTTGAGGGTAAAGTGGCCTTCGAATACGAGAAGCGTTACGCGCAAGAATGTGTCGAAGACCTGTTAGGTGTAAGGGGAGTAACAAACACTATCAGTATCAAGACAAAGGCTATTGACACCAAGGACATTCAGCGCAAGATCGCTGCCGCTTATCACAGACGCGCAACAATTGACTCATCCTCCATCAAAGTCGATACGATGGGAGGCAAGGTAACGTTGCATGGAACAGTGCGCTCGTGGGCGGAAAAAAAGGAGGCGGAAAGTGTCGCATGGACGCAGCCGGGTGTCTTGTCGGTTGACAACAAGATTGAAATTGAGACAGCGGTTTACGCATGAACGTTCTATTCGCCAGTAAAAAGCGGAATCCAGGTTCCGCTTTTTACATTTTATAACTTCCTTATGAAGTCCTATTTTCTTTTTTGCTTAATAATTGAATCAGCGTCATTGACGACCCGTTCTAACAAAACAATAAATATCGTTAAGAGATCCTGACGCTACGGAAGTCAACCGAGTGACTGAAACAGACTTAAAATTTCCCGGACAGAAACACAGGCATCGTTCTCAACGCAGGTATCCGTTGCCGGGACCATAACCTTTGAGGATTACATCTGCGGCAACGCCGCGACTTCATTTCTGTCCTTCTCTTTCGACTTGGCGATCACGCACTCAGTCGTGAGCATCATCATAGCAACGGACGCAGCATTTTCAAGCGCCAGTCTTCCTACTTTTGTAGGATCTATCACGCCCGCAGACATTAAGTTTTCGAATTTTTCGGTTTTGAAATTAAATCCGAAGTCGCCTTTGCCCTCTTTGATCCTCGGTAAGATCTCATTCGGTTCCAATCCGGCATTAATGGCTAATTGCCTGACGGGTTCTTCCAGTGATTTCTTCACGATTTCGATTCCGATCTTCTCTTCGTTATTCTCGTATGTCAAATTCTCCAGCGCGGGAATCGAACGCAAATAGGCCACGCCTCCTCCCGGAATTATCCCCTCCTGGATCGCTGCCCTCGTTGCATTCAACGCGTCCTCTACGCGATCTTTTTTTTCTGTCATTTCCATCTCGGTCGGGGCGCCCACATACACAACCGCTACTCCTCCCGTAAGTTTAGCTAGTCGCTCCTGGAGTTTTTCCTTATCATAATCAGAAGTTGTCTTTTCCATTTCGTTCCGGATGTGCTTTACTCTGGCCTCTATGACATTCTTGTCTCCTCCACCATTGATAAGGGTGGTATTTTCTTTGTTGATAACTATCTTTTCACAACTACCAAGATTTGTCAGTTCTGATTTCTCCAGATTAAGACCCTTTTCTTCGGATATCACAGTTCCGCCGGTAAGGATAGCAATATCCTCGAGCAGGTCTTTCCTCCTGTCTCCGAAACCCGGAGCTTTCACCGCTGCTACCTTCAGGACTCCGCGAAGGTTGTTGACCACAAGCGTAGCAAGGACGTCTGACTCGACATCCTCTGCGATAATTACCAGAGGCAAACCAGTCTGTGAAGCCTTTTCGAGGATAGGAAGAAAATCTTTTATACCCGAAATCTTTTTATCGCAGATTAGTATGTTTGGCTTTTCGAAGATCACCTCCATCTTTTCAGGCTCTGTTACAAAATAAGGTGACAGATACCCGCGATCAAACCGCATTCCCTCGACAACTTCAATCGTCGTTTCAATTCCCTTGGCTTCCTCAATGGTAATGACGCTTTCTTTTCCAGCCCGACCCATGGCTTCAGCAATTAGTTTTCCGACCTCATTGTCGTTATTTGCCGATATCGTCGCTACTTGTTCGATCTTCGACCTATCTTCGCCGATTGTTATCGACAGCTTTTTCATTTGTTCCACTACTGCCTTCACTGCTTTTGTGATTCCTCTCCGAACCTCCATGGGATTAACACCAGCCTCGATCCGTTTCAATCCAATATTAACCATTGCTTGTGCCAGTAGTGTGGCCGTAGTTGTACCATCACCGGCATTTTCAGAAGTTTTCACCGCCGCCTGACGTAGCATTTTGGCCCCAAGGTCTTCAATTGAATCTTCCAACTCTACCTGCTTGGCCACCGTCACGCCATCATTACACACTTGAGGTTCTCCGTTCAGTTTTTCAAAAATTACTGTGCGGCCTTTTGGCCCGAGCGTAACCACGACTGAGCGGGCCAGGGCATTCATTCCATCCCTCAATTTCCTTCTGGCTTCGACATCAAACTCGATTATTTTGCTCATGACTTTAATGTTATTGATTATAGTATTCCTGTGAGAATCTGTTGGATCCAGTTCACTCGTTTTCCCCTATCAAATCTGCTTCGTATAGTGGTAACAGCTATTGATTACAGTCAGCACCATCAATGATCTTTATCAATGTTGCTCCAATCTGATATAAATCAGTCCCCTGGCAAACGCAGATCATACCTTCCGAAGTCAAGGAGTCATAGTTTTCTAAAAAAAGTCATGAAAAATATCTTAGTACCCTGCGACTTCTCTGCCCAGGCGAACGAAGCCTTCAAAGTGGCCCTCGAAGTGGCCTCTAAGAGCAAAGCACAAGTAACCCTCCTGTATATTGTAGCAATACCACCGGTATACTCCGGTTCGGGAGAGCCGCTGGCCATTGATCCTGTTATGTATGTTAGCATCGAAGAGGACGCGAAAAAGAAACTTGACAAAATGAAAGACATTGCAGCATCCAGGTCCATCAACGTGAACACCGAAGTTATG
Organism: Chryseolinea sp.; assembly: GCA_036376095.1. Taxonomy (GTDB): domain Bacteria; phylum Bacteroidota; class Bacteroidia; order Cytophagales; family Cyclobacteriaceae; genus Chryseolinea. The sequence goes on along the minus strand of DASVBA010000254.1, from coordinate 1,942 downwards.
TATGGTGAGCTGGTTCCTTCCGTTAGAAAAATGATCGAATCAAAAAAAATAGATCTGGTTATTATGGGGACATCAGGTACTTCAGGTTTTGCGGAGGTGTTCATAGGTTCCAACACCGAAAAGGTCGTCCGGTTTTCTACCGTTCCCGTACTGGCAGTTCGCAGGTCGTTCACACTAAAATCCATCAAGAAGATATTAGTTCCGTCAACGTTGCAACTGAATCAGAGCAAGTTCATTAAGAGTCTAAAGGAACTTCAGGATTTCTTTGGCGCCAAGCTACATATACTTCTCGTGAACACGCCCATTCACTTTAGAACCGACGCCGAAGCCGAAGAGGCCCTGCAAGAGTTTGCCAGTTATTACGAACTAACAAACTACAAAGGCCATTTTCGCAGCTATCCACGCGAAGAGGATGGCATCATAGACTTTGCTTATTCGGAAGGAATGGATCTTATCGCCATGGCTACTCACGCCAGAAAAGGGCTGGCACACTTATTTAATATCAGCGTCACGGAAAATGTTGTTAATCACATTCAAAGTCCAATCTGGACATATTGTTTAAAGAGTTAACAACCTCAGGAGTGGATAGACTGAATGACTTTCTTTCGCCATATCTCTTATCCGTTATCGTATCGACCGGTATTGGATTGATAATCGGTCTTGAACGGGAATTCCGGAAAACAAACGAAAAGGACCACTTCGCGGGAATTAGAACATTCCCTCTCGTGTCGTTATCCGGATGTGCTATTACCTACATCGGTGAAACTACATCCATGTGGCTGGCTGTTGGTGGCCTGGTTGCATTCATGATCCTGGTCGCTACAACCTACGTAGTCCGATCATCAAAAGGCCATAGTGGCATCACAACGGAAATTTCACTCATTATTACGTTCGTGTTGGGCATGATGGCATCCCAACAGCTCATCAAAGAAGCTTTGGCAATTATGGTAATTACTACCACCCTGCTGACGCTAAAAGGCAAGTTTCATTCTTTTGTGCTTAAGATAACCGAAGAGGAATTATTCGCCTTTTTAAAGTTCATCATTCTTTGCCTGCTGCTGTTTCCTTTTCTGCCAGACACCGATTACGGACCGGAAGGAATATTAAATCCTCGCGAAATCGGACTGATCGTCGTCATCGTCTCCTCACTGAGCCTAATAACTTATCTGCTGATCAAATTCGCGGGGACAAACAAAGGAATACTGTTCACGGCATTTCTTGGCGGACTCTTCTCAAGCACCGCGGTCACCTGGATGCTCGCCTCAAGGAGTGGAAAAACGGAGATCGCGCATGCCCCTTTGCATGCAGCCGGCATCATCATTGCCTCTTCGATCATGTTCATTCGAGTGGTCGTGGTGGCTTCCATTTTTAATCGCGATTTTTTCGGAGCACTATTGTTGCCGTGTGCATTGATGTTTCTTTCGGGTTCCCTTTACGCATTTTTACTGATCAAAAAAGAAAAGACACCGGACAATCATTCCGCTCCCGTTGAACTGGGGAACCCGCTTAACATTTTAAACGCCCTCGGTTTTGGCGTTCTCTACATAGGCACTGCCCTCCTCGTATATTATGCTGACAAATTATTGGGCGACCAGGGACTGATCCTTTCGGGCCTGATCACAGGTCTGGTAGACATCGACGCTATAACCATCAACATTGCAAAACTCGCCGATAAAACACTGGACTTGAAACTAGCTGTAACGGTGATCGTACTGGCAACGATCACCAATACATTCGTTAAAATGATGATCGCGATAACTCAGGGAAATGCAGTCGTGAGAAGGAAGGTATCCCTTGCACTGGGCACTATGATGCTCATTGGGATTTGTTTCGCAGCATTAAGGCTTCTTTAGTATTCCACCGTTTTCCGGAAAGCTGAGCTGGTAAAATCGCAGCCAAACTGATAGCCTACGCATCGTTAAAAATAACATTATACGTGTCC
>DASVBA010000466.1:0-4336 GCA_036376095.1 Chryseolinea sp. | reverse complement strand
TGGCAGAAAGCCGCGCACGCTGAAGCTGCCGGCGAAATGCAATACCTTAAGAATCTTATGTTATCACGCCCCTACTTTTCGCGGGTAGCCGATCAAAGCATCATCAATGACAAGCACCCAGTCAACGCCATTCTTCGGAGGAGTAAATGACTTCGTTCCTTTACTTCCTCCCGACGTGACCTTAGTAGCTTTCCCGCTGCGGACATCGTACCACCATACGTTTTTCTTACTGCCTGAGATTTTGCCCAGATCTACAGCTACTGTTTTATTCTGTGGCAGGTAGATCATCGCATAAGTCTTGTTGGTATCCACGGTTGCATAGACCAGGTCCTTATAATCCTTGCCCGGGGCTGATTTGATGATGCTTTGATCGGCTACCCGCGAAAAGTAGGGGCGTGATAACATAAGATTCTTAAGGTATTGCATTTCGCCGGCAGCTTCAGCGTGCGCGGCTTTCTGCCACGTGATGATGGTATCCCCGACGTTGATAGGTTTATACAATTCGGGATTCAGGAACTGCCAGATCTGATGATGTCCATAGGTCACGCCGCATGCTCCGGCAAAAATTCCCCTGTATATTCTTGCCCTTACGTCATAGGCTGTAAAGTAGCCCCGTTGACGTGTCCACTTTCCGTCCCATGGATTAACAGGGTGATCTTCATAGCAAGGCTCCATGTCCAGCGTAGGTTTATCAGGCTTCGTTGAAAGGTCGCGCAGCACCCAGGCCCATGCGTCTGTATCCCGCGCTCCGTGGCCGGATTGAAAAGCATTCATATCCAACCAGCTGTCTTCATGAATGTATCTCGAAGTTGAGTTGGGTCCGCCGGCAGGATGGTAGGTGATGAATGCGTCTTTGCCCATTACATCTTCGATTCCTTTTGCCATAGCCCGCCAGATTGGGCGATCGTCGATGTCCTTTTCCTCCTTCTTATATACAGCTGGGCGGTCGCCGCCAAGTATCCATATAATATTCCAGTTATTAGCATAACGTTTTGCAAGAATGCTTCCATAGGCTTCGGCGTTTTGTTCATTAAAGATCCTTGGCCCGTCACCCCATAAATGCGCTACTTTGTCGCCCCAGGTAGGAAGCAGGCCCACGTACATTCCTTTTTCTGCGGTTTTATTGATAATAAAATCAACATGATCCCAATAATCGTATTCATAAGCGTTATCGGGATTGTTGCCAGGCGTAACTAATAATTGAGTAGGGTCCTCGTTGTTCAATGGATAATCGCCATAACGATTGGGCTCCCTGATACCGTTGAATTCCGCCAATGCGACGATTTGAAGCACGTTATAACCCTGTTCGCTCCGGATACCGATGAATTTTTCCGCTTCCTCACGGTTCAAACGGTGAAACATCTCCCAATCTGTGTCACCGAGCCAGAAGAATGGTTTACCGTCTTTTGTCGCAAGAAACTTTTTGTTTGGTGATACCTGAATTTGTGCTGTTCCTGAGTTCAGAATACAGAGCAGTAGAATCGAAATAAGGACTGATCGTTGCATGTTCATTATTTAATTGTGCCGGGATTGTTATAATTTTTGGAGGCATCGTCAATTACAAGCACCCAATCGCGACCGTAGCCGGAAGTGGGTGGCTGATACTCTTGTTGGGATTGCTTGAACGATTTGCCGTTTTCTTTTATTTCGCCATTTCTGGGATTGTACCAGTAAGTAATAATTTCAGTACCTGAGATCTTATGTGTGTTCACAGTGAATTTTTTTCCCTGTGAACTGTAAACAAAAATATAATCTATGCCCCGCGTGGCCTGAATGTGATCATGGGCATCTAATGCGTCGGTGATGAGCGTCTGGTCGGGAACACGATCAAACATCGGCCGCGACTCAATAAGGCGACGTAAATGTTTCATTTGCCCGGCACCGGGAAGGTCCATGGCAACATACCAGAAATAGTGGGCGCCATTTACCGGTGCGCGATTCGGTGCATACATCTGCCAAACATCATGGCATCCGTAGGTCTGACCAAAGGCACCAGCGAACACATTAATATACGAATGCTTGCGAACATCATATGCGCTCGACGTTCCAAGATCGGTAGCGTTAAAACAGACCGGATGATCTTCATAGAGACTCTCTCCATCGAGAAAAGGCTTAACCGGTTTCAGATTATAGGTGTATGCCATTCGGTCCCATAAATTGGTCTCCCGGCAATGTCCCGTTTGAAACATATTGAAGTCCAGCCACGGGTCGTGGTGAAACCATTTTGCCGACCCACCGTCTTCGATCTCGTTGGGCTGCGGATGAAATGTCATCAAAGCCTTGTCACGACCTCCACATCCCGCTTCGATGCCTTCAGCCATTGATCGCCAGATAGCCACATCGTTGTCATTTCGTGGATTGCGGTCGCCGCCCACGATCCATATTATGTTCTTTTGATTCTTGTACCGGTTGCCTATCCATTTACCATACGCTTTGGCATTGGTGGTATTAAAGATCTCGGGTCCGACGCCGAAGCGGTCTTTGTAAACTTTGTCTCCCCATGTAGGAAGTAAGCCGACGTATATTCCATACTGTTCCGCTTTTCGGATGATAAAGTCCACATGCTGAAAGTAGGGCTCTCGTGGTTTGGCAGGATCATCGTTTTCAAAGGGAACATCGCCATAAGGATTGGGATCATGAAGACCATCGAACTCAGCAAGGACACAGGCCTGAATCACGTTAAAGCCCTTTTCGGATCTGTTCTTCAAATACATCTCAGCTTCTTCGCGGTTCAGCCGGTGAAAGAGTTCCCATGCCGTGTCGCCCAGCCAGAAGAACGGTTTTCCGTCCTTGGTTTCAAGAAAGCGGTTGTTTGAGCTTACCCGCAATTGAGCTTGCGCAAAACATACGCTTAAGAAAAATGTCAAACCAAGAATCGAACGTGTCATAGGGTGTCAGGATAACTTTGTCATCACGCCTACCTGGTATTTTACGTGTTCAGGGTCCAATACCTTCTTCCAATCTTCCTTAAAGATGAGCGGCTTTCCTATGTTGATTGCTTTGTAACAAGCGTCCGAGAACACACCGCCTGGTATCTGGTCGAAACACAACGCAAGGTCGATGTTAATATGTCCCATGAAAAAGTCAAATACAGCATCTTTTGGTACGCCCATTTTTATCACTTCATCCATAGCCTCACGCATGGTGAACATCACCGCTCCGAGGAAGGTCTCGGCCAGGCCCGGTTCCAGCAAAGCCATCTGTTCAACGGTAATCCTATGCGCTCGTGTAACCGGCGCATACATTTCTTTAGCCAGCTTTTCTCCGATTGCATAATGTTCTTCCGGTCCCTGCATCAGGGCGCAAACGATGGCTTGCCTGGCGGTGATACCTCCAAAATAATCGAAATGTCTTTTCCGGTCTTCCTCCCAATTGAACACAGAAGGGTGGGTGGGATGTGAAACGAAATAGGAGATATCGTCGCGTTTGGGAAGATGTCCGCCGACGGCCGCCGCCGGGTCAAGGGTGACTACGATCGTGCCTGGTTTTATCAACGGCAACAGGTCATGGGAGACCTTTCCAATGTGAATGTCTGGTACGGCGAGGATCACAATATCCGACGCCGGCACCGAATCTTCTACCGTCGACACTTTTACTCCGCGCTGGTTCAAGCGGTCGATACCAGCGTCACTCACTTCGATGTAACGTATGGTATATCCCGAATCCTTTAGATTGTCTGTGAGACGACAGCCCATTTTGCCGCCAGCCCCCACTAATGTGATATTATATGACATAAAAAAGTCTTTAGCTTAGCTCACTAGAATAGAATGAACTTAATTGTTTTATATAATCAATACTTTTGTTGGCCCACAGTTCCTCTTTGCGAATGGTTTCCGCCAGCGTAGCTTCAGGCGGCACCCATTGTTCGATCACAGCACTCTCGCAACGACGGTGTTTAGCGAGCTTCTCCAGCAGTAACGGCAGCTGGATCATTCCCTCTCCCAGCGGTGTGCCACTAACCGTAAATCCCATCTGGTGGCCTACACGCTGAATGGTAAAATCCTTGACATGAAGATTAACGGTAAAAGGCAGCAGAACCGACGACACCCATTCCAGACCTTCGCCAGCACCGATAGAATTGACACAGTCCAAACATATCCCTACATGCTCGCTATCGACAGACTGCATGATGAACGCAAGTTCTTTCGCTTTGAAACGATCGTGATTTTCAATTCCCAACACCAGATTATTTTCCTCCAGACGAGGAATAGCCTCTTTAATAATGTTAATGATTTCCGCGTTATCGGGTTCGTAGTGATCGCCATCAACAACGAAGCGCAGCAAGGGTGATTTGAAAACACGTGCGATGTCGACATAACGGTCGAGGTGCTCACGG
>DASVBA010000246.1:0-4882 GCA_036376095.1 Chryseolinea sp. | reverse complement strand
ATGGTCCATTTATTTTCCGTGAGTGCCTGTCCTGGATAATTCTTGTTCGGCCAAATCATCGGGTAAAAATATCCGTCTTCATCCGTAAGACTTGGACAATATGAAACCGGCCTGTACTTAATGTTATCCCATTCGCTGGTGATTGCAATATGGATACCTACATCGAGTGAAGGATTTTCATTGAGCATCTTAACAGCTTCTGGAAACCACGGCGAGGGTACAATGATCTCCACAGAAGTTTCAATGCCTTCTTTATACGCCTTTATAATGGCTTCGTTTCCCGAATGTGAAAATCCCATATCGTCGCCACGTACGATCAGTCGCGGTGCTTTCTGACCTTCGGCATTTGAAATGATCAGAAAAAAGAAAAGGATAGTTAGTATTTTCATTTGAGTTCAAGATTTTAAAGCTGTTGTGTGGACCTGTTCCCCGTGAAGACTAAGTCTATGCGCGTCTTATTGGAAATAAACTCTCGCCTTCATCCCAGTACATTCATAGTTGGGCTTACTCCACGGCCGAATTTAACATCTTCTTTGCAACCCGACATTATCTAAATTCAAGATATCCCGTCCGGTCTGATCCGCCAGAATAATATTACTAAATTACATGCCCTCAGAACCCCTCAAAGGAATGAAAGTAAAGGTCTACCCGGATTACAAATCCATGTCGCGCGCGGCGGCTGATCTCATATCTGCATATATCAAAGAGAAACCGAATTCCCTGATATGTCTTGCCTCTGGTCATTCTCCACTCGGAGTTTTTCAATGTTTGGTCGATGATGTGAGGTCAGGGAGGCTGAATCTTGAGAAGTGTGCCTTCGTGAGCCTGGATGAATGGGTTGGAATAGATGCATCACAAAAAGGATCCTGCAGAGAGATGATGGATAAAGACCTTTTTATTCCGCTTGCTATCAAAGAACATCAAATCATATTCTTTGACGGAATGGACGCTGATCCGAAAGGTCAGATTGATAAAGTAAACGAACGCATCGAGGCAAACGGTGGGCTTGACATCATGCTGGTCGGCGTTGGCCTGAACGGTCATATCGCCATGAACGAACCCGGAACCTCCTTTGATTCGGTCGCTCACATCAGTACGTTGGCAGAGGAAACAAAAACGGTAGGACAAAAATACTTTGATACAACAACGCAATTAAGCCAGGGCATAACGCTTGGGCTGAAACATTTACGCGACGCAAAGCTGCCGATCCTTGTCGCTAATGGTGAAAAGAAGGCATCCATCGTCAGGAAAATATTAACATCGTCACCGTCCGAATCATTGCCAGCAAGCGTGATGCAGCTGATCGATCACGGTGTCGTAATGCTTGATGAAGCAGCTAACTCCGCTTCGAACTAGTCACTATAGTCCTGTTGCTATTGATGTTTTTCCCCTTCGTTTAATGAGATCTTCACGGATCTTCTGCGAACGGAAAAAGTTGACGGGATCGAGACTTCCCCCCGATCGCAACCGGCTTTCCGCAAGCAATGGACGCACATCGGCAAGAAACGCCCGTTGAAGTATTTGTTCGCATTGGGTTACATCATTCTCCTGCTGAGCTTTTTCAAGGCCTGCAAAATCAACCAGCAGTGCCTTCGCGTAAGCTGTACGAATATTTTCAAGGGAGTTCATAAGGTCTTCGACAGGATCCTTCAGATTGTGGCTTGCATCGATCATGTAGGCAACCGGAGGATTCTTCACCGTCGGATCGTTTGCTCCGGTAACCAGCTCATGGAAGATGAGGAACAGCTGATAAGGTTTTATAGCACCAGTCGTAAGGTCGTCATCACCATATTGTGAACCATTGAAGTGAAATCCGCCGAGCCGGCCAAAATGCAGAAGACGCGCGACGATCTGTTCGAGATTGGTATTGGGAAGGTGATGTCCAAGGTCCACGAGTACGTGTGCGCGCTCACCGCAACCGTTGCTAAGCCCTAACGATGTTCCCCAGTCAGGGATGACCATAGAATAAAAACTTGGCTCGTACGGTTTGTACTCGATCAGCATAGTCCAGTCAGCGGGCATGGCACGATAGATCTTCTGCAAAGAATCAAGCGTTCTCGAAAATGCACGCCTGAAGTGATGCTGCCCCGGAAAATTTGAACCATCCGCCAGCCAGACTGTAAGAACTTTGCTGTTGAGCTTTATCCCGTGTTCCACCACTTCGATGTTGTGATCTACAGCCTGCTTCCGAACGGCTTCGTCTGTGTGACAAAGAGAACCGAACTTATAGGAATGCTTTTGATCCTTCTGATCCTGGAATGTATTAGAGTTAACTGAGTCGATGGTCAATCCATTATTTTTTAACAGCTGCTGTATTGCATTAGCGTCTTTTGGAATGTCCCAGGGAATATGCAGGGAAATTGAATTTGTAGCCTGTGTAAGACGACGGATCAATCCCACGTCTTCTATTTTTTCTTCGAGGTTGCTCGGCTCACCCCCGGCGGGAAATCTTCCGAATCGGGTACCCCCGGTTCCAAGTGCCCAGCTGGGTATAGCTACCTGGAATGCCACTATCTTTTTAATGATGGCCTCAAACGCATTCTCATTTAACTCCAGCAGGTTCTTTGCGTGTTCTAGTTGCTTCTGATGACGTGCCACGTCCCGATCGTTAATTACTTCAAGGATGGAGGTATTCATATTATCTCGTTTCTGGTCGACATTTTTGTAAGCAACTAAGGTATTCAATTATCCGGAACGCAGCTATCGGTAATAGATCCGATACATGACATTACAGGATAGTTGATTGCGATGACTTTACGTTCTTAAAATTGAATTTTGGGTTACAATTGAGTGCTTGAGGCCACTCTTAATTATAAGGGTGGCCGAAAGTGCCCAAAATTTCTAGCTCCGGTCAGCCGCTATCCTGAAGATTTTTTTGATATTTCCGTAAACTCACGACCAACTTGAACGCGCAGCCTGTAACCCTGATCTTCGATATCGGAAAGACAACAAAAAAAGCCCTGATCTTCGATGCCGCTTTCCACGCATTGGAAGAAATGACAGAAACATTTAAAGAGATTACAGATGAGGACGGATTTCCAAGTGATGATCTTCAGACCGTCTCTACCTGGGTGAAGGACGTTTTCCGTCAGTACACTAACGACAAAAGATATTCCGTCACACACGCGAACATATCCGCGTATGGTGCTAGCCTCGTTCATTTGGATAGTGCCGGAAAGATGATTGAACCGTTCTATAATTATCTTAAACCCTTCCCTCCGAATTGTAAGAAGGCTTTTTTCTCTTCATATGATGCGAACAAGAACATTTTAGCAGTTACAGCGTCACCGTTTCTTGGATTGCTTAATTCGGGTCTGCAGCTGTTTTGGTTAAAACAGGAAAGGACGGCGAAATTTCAAAAGGTCCAGACATCATTGCACCTTCCGCAGTACTTCACTTACCTTCTTTCGGCAATGAAGTTCACAGATATCACCAGCGTAGGTTGCCATACCCTGCTTTGGGATTTTCATAAGAAGGATTATCACGATTGGGTAGAGAAGGAAGGATTGCTAAAACTGTTTCCCCCGATCACAAAGGCTGATCATACTTTTACTGTCAATGTCGACGGCAAGAAAATAAGAATGGGTGTCGGTGTTCACGATAGCTCGGCTGCATTGATGCCATACCTGGTAACACAACATGAACCATTCCTGCTGCTTTCGACGGGGACATGGAATATATCTTTTAATCCCTTTAACACCGACACGCTTACTGAAAAAGAGTTATCGATGGATTGTCTCTGTTACATAACTTATGCAGGTAATCCCGTCAAGGCATCGCGGATATTCCTCGGACATGAACATGAAGTGCAGGCAGAAGCGATGAGTAAATACTTTAAGGTGTCGTCGGATTTCTACAAGGCCATTCAGTTTAACGAAGCATTGTACGACGAGCTGGTAAAAAAAGAAGATGCATCAAAACCTTTCTATCCGTTAGGCATGGAGGGGACCGGGCCGATTCCTGAGAAACAAAGTAAGAAGACAGATTATTCCCTGTACAACACTATTGAAGAAGCTTACCATCAGTTCGTTCGTTACCTTGTTAAATGGCAATTGCTCTCCATCGATTTGATCGACCCTGGCAAGAAGATAAAAAGCATTATCGTCGTCGGTGGTTTCACAAAAAATCCGTTGTTCCTTGAAATTCTGAAACGCGCGCAGAGCGACCGGAGAATTCTGATTTCTGATCACCCAAGAGCAAGCGCACTCGGCGCGGCATGGCTTGTCTCTGACCCGAGTGCGTACAGGGGAAAAGAGGGCCTGCTTTCCGTTGCGGCCGTATAGCATAAATTGACGCCCTGTCGTCGTTGCCTGAAGAATTCTACATAAATTTCGTTGAGAGCGAAACAAGTCACGATGATTCACACAGACGTTTATGGGCTGGTACTTGCCGGCGGACGCAGCGTTCGCATGGGTACGGACAAAGGTTTGCTGGATTATAAGGGAAAGCCTCAACGCGAATACCTGTTCGACTTATTATCAAACGTGTGTGCGCACGTGTTTACCTCGTGCCGAGCGGAACAAAATGTCCCGGGTTTTCTCCATCCGATCGCTGACAACTTCGATTATGAAGGACCCATCAACGGTATCCTTACCGGAATTCAGACGCACCCTGAAAAGGCCTGGTTAGTAATTGCCGTGGATATGCCATTTGTTGATCTGGGGGCATTAGAATTTTTATTAGCTAACAGGGACAAATCCAAATTGGCCACTTGTTTCCTGAACGAAGCTGAAAATTTCCCGGAGCCTTTGTTAACGTTGTGGGAACCTGCGGCCTATCCGCAACTCAAGGCCTATGCTGCTGCCGGGAACATCAGTCCACGCATGTTCCTGGAATCAAATCCGATCAAAATGGTTAAGCCTGCGGATAAAAAAGTCCTTTT
>DASVBA010000241.1:0-4925 GCA_036376095.1 Chryseolinea sp. | reverse complement strand
ATCACCGTAATCTCGAGGAGGATGAGCCATAAACCCCTTGACAATAAATGAATTGATAACTCCTTTTTCGATTTTTTCTCCAAACCCAATCTTGCAGACACACCGGACAGCAGGACAAAGGTTGGGGCGCAAATGTGAGTGATCCAGCGGGTGAAGAACAGAGCGACGGATGTACGCTCCATATCGGTTGGATTGAAATTGAATGCCTCAATATGGAAGTAGTCACGAACATGATCCAGAGCCATGATCACCATAACAAATCCGCGCACGGTGTCGATCGAGCTAATACGCGCCTTCGCTACAAGTACGCCGTCGGAAGTAGATACCATCGTGTTACGTTGACCGGGATTTTATACGATCTTTGTGTCCGTATGAAGAGTGAAAGTACAGGATTGGATCTGAAAAAGTTCAACCAGGTGTCGAAAAACCGGGCGGCCGATAATAAAAAATTTCTTCAACGGCTGAAGTCGAAAGATGGCCGGAAGGTTGATGACGCATTTCACAAGACGCATGAAGAGGTCTTTGAAAGTCTGGATTGTTTGACCTGTGCGAATTGTTGCAAAACTACAAGTCCGATTTTCTATGCAAACGATATCGATCGTATTGCCAAATCGTTGAAAACCAGACCAGGGGAGTTTATTGAAAAATATCTCAGGATAGACGAAGACAATGATTATGTATTGAAGTCTTCACCGTGTCCTTTTCTTGATAACGATAACTATTGCAGAATTTATGACGTCCGGCCGAAGGCATGTCGGGAGTATCCTCACACCGATCGGAAAAAGATGGTTCAGATAACGGACCTCACCTATAAGAATACATTGGTCTGTCCCGCAGTTCTGGAGATCGTAGAACGGTTAAAAAGCATTGAGGTATAAAAAAAGTGCGAACCAAAGGGCTCGCACGCTAATATGATTTCAGCAAATATGATGATCAGGCTACCTGGTTCTGAAGCTTCTGCGACAAAACAGATTTAGGCACTGCCCCAACTTGTTTATCAACGATCTGGCCTCCTTTGAAAACCAATAAGGTCGGAATGCTGCGAACGCCGAACCGTGCCGTTACAGCCGGGTTTTCGTCCACATTGAGTTTTCCAATTACCGCCTTACCTTCATAGTCACCTGCTAATTCTTCGACTACAGGTCCGATCATTTTACATGGTCCGCACCATTCAGCCCAAAAGTCAACAAGAACAGGTTTATCAGAGTTTATGATCTGATCGAAGTTCGCGTCGTTTAGTTCAATCGTTTTTCCCATTAGAGTATATTTTAAGAGTTCAGTATCTAAGCTTCATTTGTCCAACGCAAAGGTATAAGTTTTAGTTCAAAGTTCGTTGGCTCGCCAACTTTCTCGTTCAAAACACTACAGCGACCTCGATTTCGCCAGCTTTCTTCATTTGTTTGACCATTTCATTCACTGGACTTATCCGGAACTTTCGTGATAAAAGTTCCAGGTTTATGTTTTCTCCGGCATCCTGTATCTTGAGGTACAACGGTGTATTGCCCGTGTATTCCTGGCACACATCTTCAATACGCCCAATCATTTCCTTGGTGATATCGGCTGCATTGATCCGTAGTTGAACGCCTTTACTTCGTTTTATGCCGAGTTCATTGAGGAGATCTATACTTCTGATCTTGAATTCAAGGTTTTGCTGTCCCCAGGTATTCCGGATGACAGCACCTTCCACAAACAGGAACCATCCAATGTTCATGAAGTTCTTGAACTTAAGATAATCTTCTCCGAAAAGGGTGAATGTGTAGTTTCCACTATAATCTTCAAGTGTGAATTTGCCGAACGGTTTGCCGGTCTTGGTCGTCCGGTGCTCAACGGCGGAAACAATCCCTCCGAGTTTCGTTTCTCTGCCCACCATAGTTTCCAATTCATTAAGCTCGCTGCAGGAGGACTTGCAAAAGTTATCCATCTCGAACTTAAAGTTGTCCAACGGGTGGCCTGAGATATAAATGCCTACGACCTCCTTTTCCAGGTTTAGTTTTTCAATCTCTGTAAATGGTTCAATGTAATCCACCTTGGGTTGTGGCATGACAGTGCCTGAACTTCCTCCAAAAAGACTTGCCTGTGCGCTTTGTTCTTCCTGTTGCGTTTTTGCAGCAAACTTTATCGCTTTTTCAACAAGACTTGTTTCTCCATCCTTTGCAAAAACGAATTGCCTGCGGTGTATTCCCCCAAAACAATCAAACGCCCCCGATAGAGCAAGACACTCATAGGTTTTCTTGTTGACTGATCGCTGATTCATACGCTTTGCGAACTCAAACAAATCCTGAAAGGGACCGCGTGCATCGCGTTCCTGTATTATCGCTTCAACTGCCGCATCGCCGGCGCCCTTGATGGCGCCAAGGCCAAACCTGATTTGGCCATCTTTGTTCACAGCGAAGTATACTCCTGATTCATTCACATGCGGACCCAATACTTTAATACCCAGGCTCCGGCATTCCTCAATAAAGAAAGTCACGTTCTCAAGGTTGCTTTGAGCGTGAGTCAATACCGCAGCCATATACTCCGCCGGGTAGTTAGCTTTCAGATAGGCGGTGTGGTAAGCTATTAACGAATAGCACGTTGAGTGAGATTTATTGAAAGCGTATTGGGCAAAGGCTTCCCAGTCAACCCAGATCTTTTCGCAGATATCCTGGGGATGGTTATTCTTCTTACACCCTTCGATGAATTTATCTTTCATCTTGTCAAGTACCGCCTTTTGTTTCTTACCCATTGCCTTGCGAAGAACGTCAGCGTCACCTTTGCTGAATCCGGCAAGCTTCTGAGACAGCAACATCACCTGCTCCTGGTACACGGTGATGCCGTAAGTCTCTGAAAGATATTCTTCCATAGCAGGCAGGTCGTACTTTATCGGCTCGCGTCCGTGTTTCCGGTTAATAAAGGTTGGAATGTATTCCATCGGGCCGGGGCGGTACAACGCGTTCATAGCGATGAGGTCCTCGAATTTGTCTGGCTTCAGCTGACGCAGGTACTTTTGCATTCCAACACTTTCGAACTGAAACGTTCCGGTGGTTTCGCCGCGCTGAAACAGCTGGTATGTCTTGACATCATCGAGGGGAATTGCGTCAACGTCAATCGTAATGCCTTTACTTTTATGAATATTTTTCAGTGAAGTATTTATAACGGACAGGGTAGTGAGCCCAAGAAAATCCATCTTCAGCATTCCTGCACTTTCCACGACGCTGTTATCGAACTGCGTGACAAGCATATCAGAATCTCTCGCCGTGGACACCGGGACGAACTTTGTCAGATCGTCTGGTGTAATGATCACGCCGCAGGCATGAGTTCCTGTATTTCGGACAGAGCCTTCCAGGATCACAGCCTGTTGTAAGACCTGCGCTTTCAGATCGTTGCCGGCTTTAATGTCGGCGAGTTCCTTTACTTCCTGAAAGGCTGATTCAAGAGAAGTCCCCGGCCGCTCCGGAACCATCTTGGCAAGCAGGTTGGCATCAGATAAGGGGAGCTCCATTACACGAGCACAATCGCGTATCGAGGACTTCGCGGCCATCGTACCGTAAGTAATGATCTGTGCGACCTGCGATTTTCCATATTTGTCGATCACATAGCGCAATACTTTGTCTCTTCCTTCGTCATCGAAGTCAATATCAATATCGGGAAGTGACACACGGTCCGGATTCAGGAAGCGCTCAAACAGAAGGTCATATTTAACAGGATCCACGTTTGTTATCCCTATGCAGTATGCAACAGCAGATCCTGCAGCAGATCCGCGTCCCGGACCCACGGATACGCCGATCTCGCGTGCCTTTGAAGTGAAGTCCTGCACAATGAGAAAATAACCCGGATAGCCGGTTTTCTTAATGGTGTCCAGCTCGAAGTCAAGTCGCTCAGTGATCGATAAAGTAAGTTCACCGTAACGTTTCTTGGCCCCTTCATAAGTCAGATGACGCAGATAATCATCTTCACTTTGAAATTCTTTGGGTATGTCAAACTTCGGAAGTAAAACATTCCGCTCAAGAGTATACGTTTCGATCTTGTCAACAATTTCGCTGATCGTCTCAATGGACTCCGGCAAATCCCGGAAGATCGATTTCATTTCTTCCTGCGATTTGAAATAGTATTCTGAATTTGACAGCCCCAGCCGATGTCCTCTGCCATATCCGATTGGTGTCGATTTAAATTCTCCTTCTTTGATGCACAGTAAAACGTCGTGCGCATTTGCTTCGGCCTTGTCGGTATAAAATGCTTCGTTGGCAGCAAAATATTTAACGCCATACTTTTCGGCAAAACGAAGAAGCGTTTCATTAACGCGATCCTCTTCGGGAATTCCGTGCCGGTTAAGTTCTATATAAAAATCATCCTTGAATAGCTCAAGCCACCACTTAAAGGCCTCCTCCGCCTGTTTCTCACCCACGTGGAGAATCAGGTAAGGGATCTCACTTGCCAGCGAACCCGTAAACGCGATGAGATCGTTATGATATTCTTTAATTAACGCTTTGTCAACACGCGGATAAATTCCGTATAGGCCCTCCGTAAAACCAATAGAGCTTAATTTGGCAAGGTTATGATACCCATTTTTGTTCTTTGCGATCAGTATCTGGTTGAATCGCTTGTCGGGGTTGTCTTTTGTGAATTTTAGTTTGAGGCGTTCTTCCGCGACATACAGCTCACAACCAACAATGGGCTTGATATCGTGGTTAATTGCTTCGCGTACAAACTTGAATGCGCCGTACATGTTGCCAAGGTCAGTGAGTGCAACGGCTGGCATATTGAGTGCCTTTGCCTTGCTGACGAAAGATTTGACATCAGGTGTCGCCTGGAGAACAGAGAACTGAGAATGAGCATGCAGGTGGACAAATGGTTTGTCGCTGATCTCTGTTGCGGCCTCAGTAAGTGAATAGCCGGCTTGTTTTCTTTTTTCGCGCTTTGTAAAGTTGGCGGCTTCGAGATTCGGC
>DASVBA010000238.1:0-5941 GCA_036376095.1 Chryseolinea sp. | reverse complement strand
TGACAGCGCCACCATCCAACCCCTGAAAGATCCTGCCCGCCAGTTGCAAGTCAAGAACAGTGAAAGTGCCAAGAAGTATAAACAACAACTTCCCACGGCAATGAATAATCTTAAGAAGTTATCCGATAACGGAGTGCCTATAGTTTTTGGAACCGATAGCGGAGTTCCCACACGTTTTATCGGCTATTTTGAACATATTGAAATGAAGATGATGCAGGATGCAGGACTGACACCCATGCAGATAATTGTATCAGCTTCAAAAACTGCTGCCGACTACCTGGGATTGAAGGACCTCGGTACTCTATCGTCTGGTCATTGGGCTGATTTTCTTGTGCTGGATGCCGATCCCCTAACGGACATAATCAATGCAAGAAAGATCGCTGCCGTGTACATTGGCGGCGATCAGGTGACGAAGAAGTAGAAGTGTACTGCAAACGCCCCTGCGCCATTAAAAGGGGGTGAGGAGGTGTTTGATTAATTGATTGTTCTTATCGGATGTTGGTGGTTTTCAAATAACACTCAATATTCAATATTCAATAAATCAATACTCAAGTTTTTTCTGCACCTTTTTTATGCGATACTCTATTCCCCAGCCCACACCCCATTTATCATCACCCGCTTCACGTTTCTCATCAATTTAATGTCCTTCAGGGGATCACCTTCCACCACAATTAAGTCGGCAAGCTTTCCTTTTTCTATGCTCCCAAGTCGCTCCTCAACCCGAAAATATCTGGCGTTCTCCATCGTTGCCGCCACAAGCACTTCCATCGGGCTCATCCCGGCTTCATGAAGAAGTTCCATTTCCCGGAAATAGGCATAACCGTTTTCGGCGTAAGCCACGTAGGTGTGAGATCCCACCACGATGCGGACGCCGGCCTTATGGGCGTGGCCAATGAATGCTAGCATGTTTCTAAACGCATTTACCTCGACGCTGTCGCCTTTGTCAGATCGTTTTTCAAATGCAGCAAGCGTTGGACTTAAGAAGATCTTCTTTTCAGCCAGGAACCGGCAAAGCGAATCTACGACCCCATTGCTGCTAACATCGATGCGATTCCACACTTCATACCTTCCACGCTTACGTGCATCATTGTCTGCCAGCACACGAAGTTTGTATTGTTCTGCTTCCATAGGAGGAATAAGGATAGGGCCAAAGGATGTAACATGTTCAATTCCATCCAGCCCCGCATTTATTGCATCCCATGCATTGGTGATCTCAAGATGTGCGGTCACGGGTAGCCCATATTTGTGAGCGGTGGTGCAGACTTCTTTAATCGTCCCTAGTGGCAGACCAAAATATACTTTGATCGCCGTTGCGCCATCATCCGCTAATCGTTCGACAGCCAGCCGTGCTTCTTCTGAATCCTGAACAATGATCGCGTCTTCGGGATAAGCAGGCGGATAAGTGTTTAGGTGTGGTCCGGTTAGAAACAATCTGGGCATTGGTAGTCCTGCCAACCGGACGCTATCATACATTTCAATCCATTCACCCGGGTCACGCACCGACGTAATTCCACGGCGCAGATAAATGGATGGCATGTCGCGACTGTTTTCGTTGTGGTAATGTGCGTCAAACATTCCGGGGAGAATAGTCATGCCGTTAACATCTATAACTTCTGCATCCGCAGGAATAGCGACTTCGTCTTGTCTTCCAGCGAAGTCAATCTTATTATTCCGAACGATTATGCAAGAGTTTACTATCGGTTCGCCACCCATTCCGTCAATAAGCTGTCCCCCTAGGAGAGCAATGACCTTGTTCCCATCGGGCTGTTCATTTTCGTTGAGTTCATGAATTACTCTCCGAGGGTTAGCCGTTAAAGATTTGCCATTATTGTCATTCGACGTACAACTTGCTAAAAAGCACAGACAAAAAACCTGAAAAAGGATTTTCTTCATGATCTAAAGATCAGAAGATATTTTTAAATCCTGGTGTTTAACGAATGCGTTCCTGAAGGAGATTGGTCTTTTTCGCGAGCTCAGGCAACAGCAACTTTCACTTGTTGCAGTGCAAGCTTCTTGTGATAATAGATGTAAGAAAGAGCGCCCAAGCCGAAGAAAACGAGCATCGTTAACATCTTTGGGTCAAAACCTCCGTGAGCGATCCCGGAATAGACGGCACCGATAAGGTCGAACGTAAAACCAGCATATGCCCATTCTTTTAACCGAGGAAATCCGGGCACAACGATAGCTACTACGCCCAGAAATTTGGCAATGCCGAGCAAGGGTAGAATGTATGTGGGATAGCCGAGATAGGTCATTATTGCTACCCATTCGCTCGAAGAAAGCATGTTAGGTATGGCTGAAGACAGCATTAATGCACTAAACAAACCCGTAAATACCCAGTGCAAGATGTTCACCTTTTTCATATTATTTGATTTAGTTATGTTATGTTGGTTATTACTTTTCACAAATTTCCTTGAGGGCTCTTAATGCTGCCGGCCATCCATCCTGGAACATCTCTTCCCAGTCAGGGTTCGTTTCGATCTCAACCGTAAGCGTGGTTTTGCCTTTCGACTCATTAAAGATATAACGTTCGAGCGTCCCAACCCATCCCTTTGCAATCTCACTGTTATAGTCTTCCGAACCGTCTGCATTGAGGATTGCAATGTGTCGGGCCAGTAACGTTTCGTAAGGTTTGAATTCATCTATTATTGCTAAAGTTCCGCCTTGGCCTTCTCCGTGAAAACGGATTTTTTCATCCTTCTTCCACTTTCCCTGATAGTCAGAGCCCGGCCAGCTTACTTTCACCCACTCTTTATATGTTTCCGGACCAATCATCGTATCCCAAACTTTTTTTGCTGATGCGTTTATGTCGATTTTGAATTCGAGCTTTTTCATGTTGTAAAATTTTGAGGCTTTGATTTTCCTTTTTTGATTCCTTTATTTTTTAATTCAGAAATGGATTGATAATGGACACAAGCTTTGCCGTCTCCATCATTAATGTTACGTGCGTCATTCCAGGAAGTATAGCCAGCCGCGATTTCGGAAGGCCGGCAATGTCGCCAAACACTCCACCGCCACAAAGTCTGTACATTTCAGCGACATGATTAAGATCAACACCATCATTGTCTCCGCTGATAATAAGCACGGGGCACTTTAGCGCTTTGATGTTGTCGGCGCCGAGATCAAAAGGGACGATCTCCGATGCGACCATCTTGTTCACCCAATCCTTCCAGTGACTCTTATCCGGTGCAAGTCTGTCGTATTCCGTTTTTAATGGGGTGTTTTCAAAAAATTCCGGCTTTATCGTGGGAAAAATATCCCGCGCCGATTTTATCCAGCCATTAAGCCGAAATACCGAGGAGATGATTACAAGACTTGTAACGCGTTCAGGATGCTTGATTGCAAGCTCAAATGCGACGGTACCTCCCAGGCTATAACCAAGGATATCAGCGCTGTCGATTTTCAAATGGTTGAGCAGTCCATCGATATCACTAGCCAACGAAGAATAGGAATACGCACGGTCTATATCTCCGGTTCGACCGTGTCCTTGCATTTCTAACGCTATCACTTTATGATTTTTTGCAAGCTCTGGTATTAGTTGAGCAAAATTCAGGTCGATGGTCATGTAACTTCCATGCAACAACACCAATGGTTTTCCGTCACCATGAATCTCATAATACATCTTCAATCCATTGACTGGTGCGTATCCGCTTGATTTAAGCGTTTTAGATGCACTCGGCTTGTGTTGCGCATCAGCAGGAATTGATAAAAGAACAGTCACGAGGACGATCAGCATGTTGAATGTCATTATCGGCTTTTTCATGGTCAATTTATCTTTTGTTGTTGTTTGACATCACAAATATGCAATGTGGAATTTTACCTCTCGGGGTGTGAGAACGACAGTTTACGAGGTTGATTGCGTCAAAAGCGGGGAGAAGCGTGATCCGTTATTCCTTAATCGTGGGTGTGAATGTGTGGTGAATGCCGAGTGGGAGTGGGAGTGTGAGTGAGAGTGTGAGTGTGAGTGAGTGTGCTCACCGCTAAGGCACAAAGGCGCGGAGGAAACGCAAAGACCTGGCGAGACCTTAAAATCTTGGCGGGTAACATGCTCGCACCCACGATTAACGTTTGTTAACGGCTAACGAATAACGAATAACGATTTACGGCTACCGATTAACGATCAACGGATAACGCTCAGCCGATGAAGCCCCACGATCTCTGAATTGGGCGGGAGTAATTTTGTTGATCTTTTTAAATGCGGAGTAGAATGCGGACAGCGTGTTAAATCCACTTTCGTAGGCGATAGCTTCAATGGTGAGAGCTTTGCTGCCATCGGCTACCAGAAGATTCTCTGATTTTCGTATGCGGTACTGTACAAGTAGTTCCGAAAAGCTTTTGTCAAAATATGAATTGATAGCCCGTGACGCGAGATAGGCCGGCACCTTCAACTGAGACGCAAGTTTTGTGACGGTCAGATTGGGGTCACAATAAATCTCAGACTTCTCAAACAATTCAAGAATCCGTTTGCCAAGCTCTTCGTGCTGCGTTGAGGTATCGTCATGTTTCTTACGTTGGTCGGCTACAAAAAGTTTAGAACGGGGGATTGCCCAAAGGGAAAGTGAGTAAAAAACGACTGCCGCAGAAATTACTATTAGCCTGTAGGTTAGCGGGTGATAGAAAATCAATTGCAGCACAAATGTTATCCAAAGGATCGTGATTCCTCCCAGTATGAATGTGATCCATTGCCATTTTAGATCATCTGCTCCATAAACTTCTCTGTTTTTGTAGAGAAAATAGGCTGTCGCGATCACGTACACGATCACATGGGCTGTAAATACATAATAGAATCCCCATCGTCCCATAAGCGCGAACACTCCGGCAACAATTCCTGGCAGAAAATGGAGGAAGTCAACCAATCGCAGACGAAAGGAATTATCAAACAAACTACGGGTAAAGAAGTAGGCAAGTGGACCGATCTGCGCCATGCTTATTAATCCCATAGTGCTGAAAAAGTCCATGTGACCGGGAAAGACAAAACCGGTTACGGATTTGCCGACGCGAAGTGCCAGCATCACCAGCAAAAGCGACAAAAGGCGATTGGACAGCCTGTTGTTGAGCCGGAAAAGCACCACTGCCCAAAACAGTGCGTGGCCACAGGCAATCGAGGAGATCACGAGGAGGAATTGCATGGGTAAAGAATTACCGGCAAACAACTAAATAATCCCGATCAACTACTACTGATTTGCGAATCTTGAAAAGATTTCGGCTGGAGTTACTGATCTTTATTAAAAAAACTATGGAAACTATCCATCGCCGCCAATTCTTTTTAAGAAGCGGGCTGCTCGTAACAGGCACGCTTCTTTTTCCAGGACGATCGAATTCTGAAACGCTAATCTCAAATTTTATGCAAGACCGACCCGCCCCCATCAGCGCTGAGCTGGTGCAGGAATTTGTCAAGGTTTCTCACGGAAACTTTGAAAAAGTAAAAGAGCTCCTTAACCAGCAGCCTAATTTATTGAATGCCGCATGGGACTGGGGAAACGGTGACTACGAAACGGGCATGAACGCAGCTGGCCACATGGGCCGTGCCGACATTGCCGATTACCTTCTTTCGAAAGGTGCCCGAATGGATATCTTCTGCGCGGCAATGTTAGGCAAGCTGGACATCGTTAAGCCGATCCTTGATACCTATCCGAATCTCAAATCTTCAAAGGGACCTCATGGCCTTCAGTTGATTCATCATGCTGAGAAGGGCGGCGAGAATGCGAAAAAGGTGTTGGAGTACCTTCGAAGCGTGGGCGCGAGCTGATGAGGAATAGGGAGATAGGGTATAGAGGTCTAAGGTATAAGAAATGAGGAACGAGGACGAATAACTCACCGATCGTCTAATCCTATTCTGAATGAGTCAGCTCCAAAAGCATCAAACCCCATAGGGGTGACATTTTTGTAGCCCCGCGTTTTAACGCGGGGTCCAAGAATGTTTGAATTCGACGCGCGCCAG